>CAZANF010000001.1:0-34782 GCA_964486425.1 uncultured Spirochaeta sp.
TCAGGACTGCGGATACTCAATGGCGATCAGATTGCCGGTGAAAGAGATCGGTTGGTGATTGTCGACACCCGCGGCCTGTCTGAATACACCGGAGTCAGGCGACGGGCCGAACGAGCCGGACATATACCCGGTGCATATCACTGGGAGTGGAAACAGGCGTTGGCCGGAAATGAGGTAGAGCTTGCATCACCGGAAAGTATCCGCAGGAACCTGGAGCAGCATATCCCGATATCTGCCACAGGTGCAGGTGGCCCGGCAACAGCGGGAGTGGTATTCTATTGCCAATCGGGGGTGCGAGCAAGCCACAGTGCATGGCTGTTTCATCACCTGTATCCTCATATTCCAACCGCAATCTATGATGCCTCCTGGGAAGAGTGGGGAAACAACTCGCGATTTCCTGTTGAAAAACCTTGAGGGACAGTCCCTGAATTTAAAGAGGGACTGTCCCTCTATATCTGATTGCGGCAGATGAGGTTCACTGATAGGATATGCCGTATGCATTCATATCGATATATTGCTACGGATAAAGAGTTTTTGTCATGGCGGGAGGGATTGCCTTCCGACCAATATGCTGTTGCCGTGGATCTTGAGGCGGAGTTTAATCTGCACATTTACGGAGAGCATTTTTGCCTGCTGCAGGTATTCGACGGCCGGGAAGCCGCAGCAATTGATCCTCAGACGGTGTCAATCAATCTGATCAAGGATTTTCTGGAGAGTCGAAACCGGTTGAAGATTACCTATGACAGCTCAAGTGATCGGCTGCTGCTGTACAAAAATCATGGCATACTCATGAACGCAATCCTCGACTTACGCCCGGCTGTGAATCTGCTGGGTTTTGAAAAACAAGGTCTCGGTGCGGTGCTGGCAGAGGTGCTAGGGGTTGAGCCGGAACGCGGAAAGAAGCGATTCCAGCAATATGACTGGACAAAGCGTCCGATTGATTCAGAGGCTTTGGCGTATGCGATTGATGATGTGGTGCATCTGTACAAATTGCGCGATGCTTTGATGAAGCGAATCTCGGAAACGGGTTTACTGGACCGCTATCTGGTCGAGAATTTCGCCGTCCAGGACACCGTGCCGGACGTTAATCGCAAGCCGGGTATACTGCGGGGCAGCCGGGTTCGGCATCTGAAGCCGAGACAGATGAAACTGCTTGAGGCCCTGCACGCAGCACGAGAAGAGGTAGCCGAGCAGGTGAACCTTCCGCCCAACTCCGTCCTTCCAAACCGCGAGCTGTTTTCTATTGTGGCTGGCCAGCGCACCCCGCGGGATGTGCGTTCTCCTCGAAATATGCCACAACCGGCTTTCGATGAGCTGATAGAACGCTTTAACCGGATTATTACCGAGGTGTAGTCGAATATGACACCCGATGAAGAGGCTTTCATGGTATTGGCAAATACCAGAATGCCATACGGAAAATATGCCGGCTGCCATCTGGTGAATCTCCCAGAGACATATATACTGTGGTTCAAGCAACAGGGATATCCCCAGGGTGATCTGGGAATGAAGCTTGCGGCAATAGAAGAGATAAAGGCGAACGGTCTTGAATACCTGCTGCGTCCGCTCATCAAATAAGCCGGGATAGCGGCCTGCTATCTGTACTTGTGCATATCCGGAAATTCAGGTTTCAGGTATACTGAATATCATGGGTAAAAATGTAATGCCGCTGCTGCGCACAACTATCGAGTCCGGGCTCACAACCGATCGGATTGCCGGGAAGACAATTGTATACAGACAGGCCAGCCGTGCGATTGTCCGTCGGGACGACCTGATTCTCCTGCTGTATACCCAGCGCTATCGTGATTATAGTTTGCCTGGTGGGGGACTTGAGGAAGACGAGGATCCTGTAGAGGGATTGATTCGTGAGCTTGAGGAGGAAACCGGGGCCCGCAATATTCGCAATATTCAACCGTTTGGATCCTATGAGGAGTATCGCTCCTGGTACAAACCCGCGGATAGTGTCCTGCATATGATATCCTATTGCTATACTGCGGAGGTGGATCCTCACCTCGGCAACACCAGCATGGAAGGCTATGAGCTCCGGAACGGTATGCAGCCGGTCTGGATAACACTCGACGAAGCTATTCGGTATAACCAGGCTACTATGGCCGGAGGACCAAACCAGGGCCAATCGATTGAGCGCGAAACATATATTCTTTCTCTTTTAAGGGACAGTCCCTCTACCTGATGAGGGACTGTCCCTATAGGTTATTTGCAGTACATTAACTGATTTGAAGACACAGGGGATTCCTGTGCAGAGGAGCAAGAAATGGGTTTATCAAAAAAGCTTGTATGCAGACTGATTTTCGCTGCAATCAGTGTGTTGCTGATGTTCTCCTGTGCCTCGGGATCCGGGGAGCTCTTTCGCTCCGAGGTCGCATCCGGCAATGACAAGCAGAATGAGAAGCAGGATGAGGAGAGTGATGCCCGGGCGGACAATGGAGGGAAGCAGGATGATGAAAAAAGCGATGACCGGCGTGCCGAGAAGCCTGATACCGGGCTGCATATAGATAGCACCCCGTCTTCGGCTCGTATCTCCCTGAATGGTTCTCCGGTTGGACGAACACCGCTGACTATCAGACCGCCAGACGGGCGATACAGAATTACCGCCGAAAAAGATGGGTATTACAGAACGGAGATTACCCTGCGCTATTCTGAAGGGGAGTTCCATGAGATCAATCTCCATTTGGATCAGATCGTAGGGCAGCTGATTGTACGCACGGAGGCTCCCAATGCAAGGGTAAACGTTTCCAGCAGAACAGGATCCCACAGCACGTCAGCCTCGGCAAACAGGCGGGTTGAGCTCCCCGTAGGTACGTACACCGTGGAGGTACGGGCCTTCGGGTTTGAGACCGAGCGGACTGTGGTATCGATTCGGGAGAACCAGACTACCGAGGTGCCGGTTGAGATGACCCCAGTACCCTTCAGGGTGGATTCCATTGAGACCTGGCGCGGGCGTTTCTCATCACATGATGCTGGAAGGTTCGGGCAGGCATCTGTTCGGGTGGAGGTTACCGCTCCCGGAAGCGCCCAGTATTCCATTGCTGATGATGCAGGACGTACGGTGTATGGACCGGAATCCCTGCAGTTTTCCCAGCGTACGACAGTGATAGAGTGGGATGGCCTTGATGAGCGTATGCAGCCCCTCCCGGATGGCGACTATGTATTGCTTCTCGAGTCCGAGACCGGCAGCCGCTTCACCCGCCATCTCCGCATCGACAGTACGATCTCCATGCAGTTTCGTCCATTGTACGGCAGTGGTCCAGGCACCCTCTTTGCACCTCTGCCGACCCATCTCCCGCGTTCGGCAATGCAAATCGGGTTTCTTGCGCTTGGTCATGCCGACACAGCCGGGTATCTGGTGCCGATTAACGGGTCCCTGCGATTTGCCGCCGGAGACCGAGATGAAATTGCTGCATCCTTTGGTATGTTCTCCCGTCAGATTGCAGGAGCAGAGGCGGAATTGCTGCCGTATATTTCGCTTTTTTATTCCCGAGTAATGCTCGGGAATGCTGATTCATCCCTGAGCACCTCTATCCAGCTGAGAGGTACCTATCGCAGTCAAAATCCGCCGGATTACCTGGCATCCGACAGCGGTGCAGCACTGACCGTGCCGATTGCTGCGGTATTCGGCCCGTTGACCCTGTCCATCAGCCCGGAAGCCGCAATTGGCCTCCCTTCGCAGCCGATCCTCCGCGGCTATCTCCGCGGGGCCGCGGTGCTTGAAGTCGACAGCCTGACGACAGCCCTCTCTGCCGCAGTACGCTCAACTTCCGTTGGTTCGATGGCCGACAGCTCTGTTCCGTCTGACAGCATTGCTGCGTCCGGCGACTCGGGTCTTGCCGTCGAATGGCCGGCCACCGTTGGTGTGGAAGCTCACTGGCTGATCCCCTCTACCGGTCTGGTTGCCAGCCTTGGGGGTAATCTGCGCTGGCATCCTGAAGACGGCTGGTATTTAAGCGGGGGCGGTGGAGTACATGTACTGTTTGGTGGTGAGTAGTGGCGTATTCCAGTTCCAGGGAGAACGTCGCCGGCTTCACCGCACTCGTATCCTGGTTCGTCTTTAGGGTTAATTCGGCAGGGTGAAGGTAACGCTGGTTCCTCTGTCAGGTATGCTGTCAATCCAGATTCGTCCGCGATTGCGTTCGACAAACTCCTTGCACAGTACCAGCCCGAGCCCGGTACCCTTTTCTCCGGCAGTCCCTCTGCCCGCGGTTTTGGATTCTATAGAGAATACCTGTGCGATTCTCCCGGGCGGCATACCGATTCCGGAATCGGTAACCGTAACTTCCCATTCACCAGGGAGCTGCCTGGCGGTGATTCGAACTGTTCCCCCGGGCCTGGTAAACTTGACCGCATTTGAGATGAGGTTGCGCAGTATGTTTTGCATCATGTTTGCATCTGCAAATACAGGCAGATCATCAGCCGTCTCATCTATGAGTGCAATCTCCTTGTCCCTGGCAGCGGGCTCCTGCAGGGTAACGATTTCGTCAATGAGCTCAGCCAGGTTTAACCTTTCCGGCTTGAATTCAATCCTGTCGGTCTGCGACGATGCCCATTCCAGCAGGTTCTCCAGCAGTTGATAGGTGGTATCGGCCGCGGAGCTCACCAGGTCGCCGTATTGCTGTATCTCCGGATTCTCGGCTTCGGAGGTCAGGTCCCGCAACACATGCGCCGTGTTCACAATCCCGTAAAAGGGGCTTTTCAGATCATGTGCGATAATATTGAAGAAGGTCGATTTTGCCTTATTGGCGCTTTTCAGATTTTGCTCACTCTCTACCAGCTCATTGAAGAGGATCTGGTATGGACGCTGCAGCACATTTACCACAACCGAGCGGTAGATCAGGTAAAAGGAAAAAATCTTAAAGATGTGGCCCACGACATTCAGGACCCCGTAATTGTCTGTATACAAGGTAAATGCGAGCTCGCTACATACAGTAAGCGCTATCGAGATGCTGAGATAGCGGAAGAGTAAACTGTCATAGTGATTCCGGGTACGGTACAGCCGCAGCAGTGCGAACAACAGGATTGCGATGATGATATACTCGCTGACAAGCTTGAAGGGGGTTTGGCCCACTCCTGGTATGAAGGCAGGGGGGAATATCTTCCACACGAAAATAGCTGCCAGTGAAGCGCTGGTAATCAGACCGAAGCCTGCATACAGGGCAACCGGATGCAGCTGGACTCGCTTCCAGTTGATGTGCACGTATGCCAGGATACTGATGCTTTCAATCGAGCGAGCCGCTACCCAGAGCTGATTGGCATAGAAATCATAGTCGGTAAAAATCCCCATCCCCTGGTATCCCAGGGTGTGGAAGAAGTCAAGCACTGCAATGAACAGGTAGCCAATCCCCAGAAAAACCAGTCCCTGCTGCATGCTATGCCTGCGGGTATTCCAGGCTACTATAGAGATACCGGCTGCGATAATGATGCTGTAGAACTCGACAATGCTGTGAAACAGCAGGTAACTGGAGCGGCTGAGGAAATACAGCAGGATTGATACGAGTGTTACGGTGAATAAAATGACCGTCAAGCGGATCAGGTATGCAGGAGCATTACGCATAATAAAGAATCGCATGATGCCGGGGCCCCGTCAACAGAAAGCCCGTACGAGAGTCCTGTCTGCTTCCCGTCTCCATTGTTTGACAGCGGTATAGGCTCGCCATAGACTGAGGATATCGTGAACATACCCAGCCGTCCATCAGTACAGGATGATCCTCTTGCTTCCTTGCACCCTCTGCTCGCGGTCTGGTTCCGCGCGCAGATCGGTGTGCCGACACCGGTGCAGAAGCAGGCCTGGCCGGTTATCGGACGGGGAGGGCACTGTCTGATAACCGCGCCGACAGGCACAGGCAAAACCCTGGCCGCCTTTTTAACCGCCATCGACGGGCGTATCCGGGGTGAGTCGGGGAGGATACTGTACATCTCTCCGCTCAAAGCCCTGAACAGTGACATTGAACGTAACCTCCAGCAGCCGCTTCAGCAGCTGCGCACCCGTTTTGCATCAGCAGGTGAGCACTTTCCGGATATTCGCATCGGGGTACGCAGCGGGGATACCGGCTCAACCGAGCGTCGGCGGCTGAACACCCATCCCCCGGATATCCTGGTGACGACCCCGGAAAGCCTCAACCTTATGCTTTCCTCCAAAAGCGGACGGCAGGGACTAAAGGGGATTTCGGTAGTAATTCTTGATGAGATTCACGCAATCCTCTCGAGCAAACGCGGGACTTATCTGATGTCTGCAGTCGAGAGGCTTACCGGGATATGCGGAGATTTTCAACGGATCGCCCTTTCGGCGACCGTCCATCCGCTTCGGCTGGTGGCTGAAATCGTGGGAGGGCTGCAGCGATACGGTGGAGGTGGTACCGGCGAAATCGGGTATACTCCCCGGCCCGTTGAGATAGTTGAGGTCAAGGGCAACAAATCCTATCAACTGGAGGTCGGCTATCCCGAGGGCGGCGGATTGCCAGGTGAAACCGAAGAGTGGTGGCGGGCGATCGCTCAAACTGTACGGCAGCGAATAGAATCAAATAATTCAACCATAATCTTTGCCAACAGCCGGCGTATGGTGGAGAAGCTGGCACGCATGGTTAATGATACGCCAGGCGCCCCGGTGTATGCGCATCACGGGTCATTGTCCAAGGAGATCCGCCGGGTTGTTGAAGAACGGCTGAAGCATGGAGAACTCAAGGCGATTATTGCTACCGGCTCACTGGAACTCGGGATTGATATTGGTGAGGTTGATGAGATTATTCTGCTGCAATCGCCGTTTTCGATTTCCTCCGGTATTCAGCGGGTCGGTCGAGCCGGACATGGAGTAGGCGATGTCTCCCGCGGGCTGCTGCTGCCGATCCACTCCCGGGATCTCATTGAGCTGGCGGTTATGAGCGAGGCTGTCCGTGATTCAGCAAGTGAGGCGATCGCTCCGCCGGATAAGCCCCTTGATGTATTAGCGCAGATCATCCTGTCGATGTCGCTGTTTCACCCCATTGCAGTGGATGAGATTTTCTCCATGGTGCGGTGCATCTATGCCTACCGTGAACTTACCCGCCGTGAGCTGGAACTGGTGGTTGATATGCTCGCCGGGAGATTTGCGGATTCCCGCATACGTGAGCTGAACCCGAGGATTACCTATGACAGGGTAAAGGGTATGATTCAGGCCCGGAAGGGCGCGGCAATGCTGCTGTACATGTCGGGAGGGGTGATTCCGGATCGCGGGTTCTATACCCTGCGCCGTGTGGACAGCGGGGCGAAGATTGGCGAACTGGACGAGGAGTTTGTCTGGGAGCGATCACTCGGCGAGGCCTTTCCCTTTGGAAACAGGGCATGGCGGATCACCAGAATCACCCCGAACGAGGTCGAGGTTCTCCCGGCAGATAGCAGCAATACCGTTGTTCCGTTCTGGCGGGCTGATGATATATATCGTCCGGCGGAGTACTGCCGCCGTCTCGGTGAATTCCTGGAGGACGTCGAGCAGGAACTCGCTGCAAGGCTGGGGTCAGGAAATCCTCCGGAGGCCTTGCTGCAGAAGCTGCAGTACCGGTACAGCATGACACCGCGGGCAGCCGAGGAGCTGTATGATTATCTGCATCGCCAGCGTGAACATACCGGGTGTCAGCTTCCCCATCGCCGTCATATAGTTATCGAGCGCTTCGCAGATCCGGTGAATGCCCGGGACATGCAGCAGGTCGTGCTGCATACCATGCGGGGAGGGGCAGTCAACAAACCCTTTGCACTGGCGATAGCAGCGGCGTGGCGCCTCCAGTATGGATTCCCGCTTGAGGTGTTTGCCAACAATGACGCCATACTCTGCAATCTGCCGCACGAGTTTCAGGTTGATTCCCTGCTGCAGCTGGTTCATGAGGAGCGGATTCCGCAGCTGCTGCGGGATTCGATTGAGGGCGGACCGCTGTTCGGCGCGCGGTTTCGGGAGAATGCACAGCGGTCGCTGCTGCTCCCTCGCAGGAGCTTCACCCAGCGAACCCCATTATGGCTTACCCGAATGCGCTCTAAGAAGCTGCTGGAGGCGATCTCCCGGGAAGAGGATTTTCCGATTACCCTGGAGACGTGGCGTGAGTGTTTACAGTCGGTTTTTGATCTGCCCGCACTCTACGAGATGCTGGCGGATATCCGTTCGGGAGAGATCGCTGTCTCCGAGGTGGCTGTGTCATCTCCATCTCCTTTCGTCTCCTCTATTATCTGGCGACAGACCAATTATCAGATATACCTGGATGATTCCGCCGCGGCGAACCTCCGCACTGCGATGGGGGATGATCTGCTGCGGGAGATTCTGGAATCACCGCATCTGCGCCCGGAGATTCCCGCGGAGCTCAGCGCAGCCTTCCAGCAGAAGCTTCAGCGCATCCAGCCGGGATATGCTCCGGATTCTGCTGCAGATCTCATAGCCTGGGTTGAAGAACGGTTGTTCATACCGCTGCCGGAATGGAAGGCGTTGTGTACAGCCGTCCGGACTGATAATCCGGAAGCAGGAGAATTGATACTATCCCAGGCTGCCGAGCGACTGGTTTTTCTGTCTGATGGGGTACTCGCGCAGGAGCGTGAAACCTTTATAAGCAGCGCACTGGGTTGGGATGCGGATGGCGATACATCAGCCCCTGCCGAAGAATCCAGGGAAACCGCATTTCGATTTCTCACGCAATGGCTGCGCTACTATGCGCCGCTGCCCGTATCTAAGGTCGCTGCGGTTCTGCCTGCCCCGCCTGCCTTCCTGCAAATCATACTGGAGGATCTTTCTGCGGCTGGTGCAATCATTATAGATCGATTTACCCCGGGAACAGTCGAGGACGAGGTATGCGAACGGGAAAATCTGGATCGGCTGCTGCGTATACGCCGGGCCCAATCACGTCCTGATATTCAACCAATGCCTGCCTCAAGATTGCAGTTGTTTTTAGCTGCGCTCCAGGGTGCCGTGCATCCGGGATCCTCACCTGGAGAGATGGAGGAGAGGCTGGAGCTATTGTTCGGGTATCCTGCACGGGCCGAGTTATGGGAAAGCGAGATCCTGCCGAGTCGCCTGAATCCGTACTTCGGAGCCTGGCTGGACACGGCGTTACGGCAGAGTGAGCTTGTCTGGTTCGGATGCGGGAAACGTATGGTGGCCTTCGCATTCGAGAGCGATCTGGAGCTGTTTCCGGTTGTAGATGATGACGACACCCCCGCGGACACCTCGACCACCTCCAATTCCGCCGTTTCGCGCATCATGCGCCTTCTTTCCAGCGGCAGGAAATATACCTTTCTTGATCTGTCGTCTGAAGCCGGGTGTACTACCGAAAGCACAGCCGCTGCATTGTGGGAGCTTGTCTGGCGGGGCCTTGCGCATAATGATGGAATGGATGCGCTGCGCCAGGGTATAAAACATAAATTCAGACCGGACCCGGTGCGTGAAATCGCTGACAGTGTGATTCGGGGGGCGCAGCCCGACGGTGCAGGAGTATCCGGCCACCCCGGCCAACCCGGCCAACCTGGCCAACCCGGCCAACCAGGCCGCCCCGGCCGGGCGAACCCATCCCGCCCGGCACGCTCCCGCCGCGTCGGTACTCGCGGCGGGTTTAACCGCTGGCAAGCTACGCGACCGATGAATGGGGTCTGGTCCATGCCTTCGTGGCCGGATTATCAACCGGATCCCCTTGAGGAAAATGATCTTGTCAAAGACAGAATCCGGGTCTTGTTTGCGCGTTATGGTATTCTCTGTCGTGAATTGCTAAAGAACGAAATCTCAGTTCTCCAGTGGCGGGAGATCGCTCGCACCCTCAGGTTGATGGAATTATCCGGAGAGACGTATGGCGGGAGCTTTATCCAGGGCTTGCGCGGAATGCAGTTTATTTCCCCGGCGGCGTTGCGTGTGCTGAACTCCAATCTGCCGGATGATGCGGTGTACTGGCTGAATGCGACAGATCCTGCCTCCCTGTGCGGTATGAATTTTGAGTCAGGCAAGGGCTGGCTGCCGTCGCGTGTCCCTTCGACGCATCTGGTTTTTCACGGTGAACAGCTGGTGATTATTTCACGAAGGTACGGACGCGAGCTGAATATCTCGGCTCCTTCCGATGCCCCCCGGTTTCAGGAGTATCTCGGGGTGTTCGGCATGTTGCTGGCGCGAGAGCAGATGCCGCGCACCCGCATCCGTGTAGAACTCATTAATAATCTCCCTGCTAATGAGTCTGAATATGCACCACAGCTGCGGGCTTACGGCTTCGTGAACGACGGTCTTTCATTATCCTTGTGGAAGCGATTTTAGCAGCAGCAAAACGACATCCTAAATTCTCCCTTTCTGATTAATTTCCCCTTTTCTGTTTCCCGGAATGCCGGCTTTTACATCTATATACGGGAAACTGATACCTGTCGGCTGAATCTGCAGAATGCTATTGATACGGTGCGGTAAGTAGTTGCGTGATTTTAGGTGTCGTTTTCTTACTACATTGAGAGTACCCACATGAAGGAGCTATTTTCTTGTCGGCGCAGACCTGCGGAAGTACATTAACAGTAATGGTTCTCAGAATTATTCGCTGGACTGGAATTATCTTCATCCTTTTAATCGTAATATTGGTTTTTGCATTGCTCCAGCCGACTGTACAGACCAGGATAGCAAATCGGCTGCTGTCGGAATTGTCGGAAGACCAGCCGGTTTCCGTACAGATTGATGCGGTTTCCATTCAACTCTCGGGATTAATCCAGGTCAAAAGCGCGAAGGTATACGACAGCGAGGGTGCACTGGTAATGCGCGTACAGGATGTGGTCTCGGGTCTGGACTGGTGGAGACTGTTGTCCAGGCGGGTCGACTTGCGGTTTTTACAGATAAACCAGGTTTTGCTGGCACCAACCAGGACCCTGGCAGAGGAAATGCAGAACCCGGATATGGATTCTCCCGGGACAGGGAATACCGGAGGCCTGCGCGGATGGGAATTGCTCCTGCATACCGGATCCGTGAAGGATATTCAAATCAGTACTCGAGCCTTTTTTCCGTTTGAGCCGCCCTTTACTGCAGACTTGTCGGTATCCGGGGTTTCCGCTGATATAGATGCCGTACATGCGCAGCAGTTTTTGCTGGAGGCTGCGAGCAGCAAAATTCAGGGGCGAGGTGGTATAGAATTCGATGATATGGCGATCGGCGGCGAGATAGCCGCGGACATCAGTCAAGCCGCTCTGCAGTCATTCATGCCGCTATCGGCAGTGCTGCCGGATGAACTTGGCAATCTCAGTATCGATCTGGTGGTCAGTGGTGCGCTGCCTTCAATCCGGATAGATCAGCTCATGTTTCATGCATCCGGCGGAATAGATGTCGATTTCACGGGATGGCTGGATACCAGGGCTATGGCTTTCAATGGTGAGCTTGCGCACATGCAGGTATCCGCCTTCATCCCGCAGCAGGTAACCGCTCGGGGGGAGCTGGGGGTATCCTTACGCAACTTCAGCTTTGACGGTCGGTTCAGTTTCGCTGATGTGCCCGGCTCGGCAATGCTGAGTGCGCAGGCGGGTGAAAATCCTACCGGGACTATTGTGCCGTTCGAAATCGACTATGAGGCAGCTGTGGAGCTGGATGACGGGCGGTTGAGTGCTGAAACCTCCGGGGAATTTTCCTTGCCGGATTCACGGGTTTCAGGATCGATACTCATCGACCCCTTTCTGCCTCATGCTCTCGGGCTTCCGACAGCAGATGTCACAATGGAGGCTGAGGCCGACTATGAGATGAGCTGGGACTCAGGTGCAGAGATACGCGCCACTATCATTGAGGCTGTTGCGAATTCTTCGAATAGTTCGCAGAGGGTCTCGGATATAGAGATGTCGGCTCATTTAACGCCACAGAACCTGAAGTTTGATGCCCGTGCCGGTGCTGCACAGATGCATGTTTCCGCCAATAATCATCTGCTGCAGTATATTGAGGCTGCCGCCGCTGATCCGTTCAAGGCAATGGAGATGCTGCCGGACAATGCTGAGGGAGAGCTGCAGTTCAGTCTGGATGAACCGGCTGCAATGCTAACCTCGCTTCTGCCCGGGGTAAAGTATATATCTCCAGCTTCGGGCTCAGTCACGATTGGAGACGGGAGCCTCACCGGATCGGCTGACCTTGAAGAACTTGAGATGGAGGGTATCTCGGTGGAAGGGCTTCAGCTCAGCGGGTCCGGAGAGTCGGATTCGTTACGATATTCCATCAGGTCACAGCAGATTCATGCACTGGATTATACCATGTTCCAGCCCGGGATCTCGGGTACTCTCAGTCCCGATGGTCTGGTAGTAGATGTCTATGCGGAATCCGGGTCCGAAGAGGTGCTGTTTCGTGCAGCCGTAGAGGCCAGCGGGAGTTTGGATAACCTGCAAGTTTCGCTGAGCCCTGCAGAACTGGTACTGTTCAATCAACGGTGGAGATTGCCGGATTCGCATCAGCTGCGTATTCGCGAAGGGACAATAGAGCCGCAGGATATGGATTTTTCCCGCGAGGGTATGGAAATACGTATGGGTTCGAACGAACAGCACCCGCTGACTGTTGAAGTCCGGGGGTTTAATACCTCTGTGATTGAGTTTCAGCCTTTCGAGAATATATCAGCAATTGTGGATGCGGATATAGAGGTCTCCCGACTCGATCCTGTTCGAATGAGGTATGTCATCTCCTCCCGGGATATCGAAGTACTCGATCGTGAGATAGAGAGGTTCAATCTTTCGGGCAGGGTGGAGGATGTCATTGAAGCTGAATTGAGTATGGAGGATGGAGAGAATCAACTGGATGCATCTGCGCAGGTTTCTCCTTCCCTCGACGATATAAGAGCAGATATCTCACTTGATCATCTGGACATAGAGTACCTGTCGGAGTTTATCCCTGAAGAGCTTGACGAACCGCGCGGCAGTATCTCCGGGGAGATATCCATACGCGGCAGCTCCGAAAATCCGGAGATAAACGGCCGTGTACAACTGGTTGATGCCGGCTTTCGCATAGCTCGTTTCGGCACGGATCTGCGTGTCGCTACGGAGGAGATCAATATCAATCAGAATACCATTGAGTTTGCATCGGTAAGCCTGCGTGATCCGGACGGCCGGACGGCGAGGATAAACGGAAGTGTGGAACTCTCAATGAATCCACAGGAGATGCAGATCGAAATGGGTATCCGGTCCCGGGGTATTCAGCTGCTGGATACAACCGTCCAGGACAATCCGCAGATCTATGGCCGACTCTTTATGGACAGCCGGCTGGATATCAGCGGTGCACTGTTACAACCGAGGGTATCCGGCTCGTTGGGGATAACCGGCGACAGTTCCTTTACCATTCTGCTTCCACAGGGTGGATCGGAGGCCGGCCTTGGTGAAAATGTGGTCCGTTTTCGCGATCCGGAGCGCCTTGAACCTTTTGATCAGCAGCCGCCGCTTTTCTCCGGGATTGAGATGACGACTTCATTGAGCATCGATCCTCAGACTGAATTCGTACTGGTTATTGATCCGCGCCGCGGAGACCGCTTGCAGATGCAGGGAGGAGGAGATCTGAGCTTCGGCCTTGATGCGGGCGGCGAGATGAGTCTGGCCGGCAGCTATCAAATTCAGCAGGGAAGCTACCAGCTGCAGTTTCTCAGCTTCGGACGTCGCGATTTCCAGCTTGAACCGGAGGGTACAATTTCATGGACTGGAGATCCGTTAACCGCGGATATGGATATGAGTGCGGTGTACCGCGTTCGCACCAGTCCGACCCCGATTCTATCCGATGATACCGCCGATATCGCGTTCGGAGATCTTCCGTTTGAGGTTATCCTGGATCTGCAGGGCCAGCTTCAGCAGCCTGAGATTGAATTCCGGCTGGGGATGCCTGATGCTGAACAAGGTGCACTCGGTGGGCGGCCATATACTGCAGTGCAGAACATCAACCAGCATGAAACCAGTCGAAACACACAGGCCTTTGCACTGATCGTACTGAATCAATTTATTCGGGAGGATTTCTCCGGAATTGATGAAACTGCCGCATTAGGTTCAGGTACACGCAGCAGTGTAAGCGAGCTGCTGACGTATCAGCTTAATGCCCTGTCGAATCAGTTTATTCCGGGGGTGGACATATCTTTTGCAGTGGATTCGTTTGTTGAGGCAACCCCGGAGGGTTCGGAAGGACGTACCGAGGTTCAGGTCGAGATCTCGCGGCAGCTGCTGAGTGACCGGTTGTCGGTACAGCTTGGTGGGCAGTATGATATCGAACGCAACCTGGAGGAGCAGGTGGACTGGAATGATCTGAGCCGTGATATTGCTGTTGAATATGCGATTACACCTGACGGCCGCTATCGGCTGCGGGCTTTTCATGAGCGCAGTGCGGCACAATCAGGGCATGAGTCGACCACGGGGTTTTCATTTCTGTTCAGCCTGGATCGTGATCCATACACAGATGATTCCGGGCAGCCGGAGGATGAAAACGAATGATCAGCAGACATGCAGCAGCTCCATCTCTCAGGATTCTTTGGGTAGTATCGATTATCTGCATTGCAGTCGGCTGTGCAACTGTTACCGAGGATGACGAGCTTCTGTATACAGGGGGGACGGTGACACTTTCTGCCCAGGAAGAGGGGACTGTCCCCCGCCGGCAGGAGGTTCAGGAAGATCTCCAGCAGGCGTTGCAGCCGCGCCCCAACACTGCAATCTTCGGGCTTATGCGTCCCGGGTTGTGGGTCTATCGCATTACCGGAGACCCCGAGGAACCTGGACTGCGCAGGTGGTTTGCCGACCAGTTTGCCGAGACCCCGGTCCTGTATAATGACGAGATTCCCGAGCGTGGGGTGCGGGAGCTGCAAAGCCGTATGTTCAATCGCGGCTTCTTCGACACCGACGTCGAGTACACCGTCGAACGTACCCAGCGTACTGCACATGTAGAATACACAGTCGAAGCCGCCCCTCCGTACATAATAAACCGTGTCCGGTTTCCCGACGGAGATTCGGAACTTCATCGTGCACTGCGGGAGGCTGAGCCGGGAACCCTGATACAGGAGGACTCCCGGTACCGTCTTGAGATCCTGCGCAGTGAGCGGATCCGGCTGGATCGATATCTCAAGGACCAGGGATTCTTCGGATTTAACCCCGGTTTACTCATATTTGATGCGGAAGTGGATTATGAAAAGCGGCTGGTTGATCTTGATCTTGCCGTTGAGGCGTCTTCTGCTGCGGCTCAGCGGTATCGCATAGCTGAAATATCAATTTATGCAGACTATTCGACCGACCGAAGTCTGACGGAAAACCCGACTGCTGAACTTGGTGATAATATTACCTATTATGAGCGTCACCCGCGATTTGATCCCCAGCGAATCCTGGATGCACTGCTGTTCCGACCTGGAGATACGTATCATCGGCGCAGTCATGTTGATTCACTCAATCGCCTCATGAGCATGGATGCGTTTCGCTTTGTAAATATTCGCTATCAGCAGAACCCGGAGGATGGAACCTTGCATGCACAGGTACTGCTCTCACCGGCAGCTTCCCGCAGTCTGGAGGGGGAGATCCGGGCTGTTACCCATGATGACGGGTTTGCCGGTCCGGGGATAAGCGCATCATGGGTGAATCGAAACCTGATGAAGGGAGCCGAACGATTGCGTATCGAGATGAATGGTGCCGTGGAGACACAACTTACCACTGAGCTGTTCAGTCTGGATGCCTATGAGCTTGAACTTGAATCGATGCTTACGTATCCGCGGATTGCAGGGCCGCTTAATCTGCTCTGGATGCTGGATTTTCAGCGTGAATCCGGGCGCCTCCCGCATACCTTTCTGCGTGCAGGTGTTCGCCGGCGGGATACTCGCGGAGAAAACACATTGGATCAGGCCGCAGTTGGTCTGGGATATGAATGGGGCGATACCTTGCGACGGGAGTTCTGGCCGATCGAGGCGACTGCGGTTCGGGTAGCTGAATTGCAGGATGATTTTCTGGCAGGACTGGGCAATGATCCCGACCGCCTGCTTGACTATCAGGATCAGCTGCTGCTGAGTACCTCATATCAGTTGAGATACAGCAAGCGGGAGGAGAACTCGATCGGAAGTTACGCCCTTGCTCAGCTGGAAGCCTCTGCCGACGTATTCGACTGGACACCCTTTTTTCGTGTGAATACTGAGGCAAGACTGTTTTTCCCGCTGGGCGGAGGCAGCGAGCTTTCGGTACGCGGAGCATTTGGAGCTGGACGGGTACTGACCGAGGAAAAATCGATTCCTGTGGTTCGGCAGTTCAGAATAGGCGGGGGAAACAGTCTGCGCGGGTTCCAGCCGCAAACCCTTGGGCCAGGGACAGTCCCTCCGGGCGCTGCGGCGGACAGCGATCGAAGCGGGGAACTGCTGCTGGAGGGATCCCTCGAATACCGGTTCGGGCTTATCGGATATTTTCACGGGGCGATTTTTGCCGACGCGGGAAACATCTGGATGCTGAGTGGTGAGCAAGGCCGAGCGGATGCGGCCAGGCTGTTACCGGAAATGGCAGTCTCCACCGGGGTCGGGCTGCGGCTGGATGCGCAGGTAGTCGTGCTTCGTTTCGATGTGGGGATGCCGGTGCGCAAACCCTGGCTGCCCTCAGCAGAGCGATGGACCATAGGGGAGATTGATCCGGGCAATGCCGATTGGCGTCGGGATAACCTGGTCTTTACCCTTGCGATTGGATACCCGTTTTAACTGAATACCCCTCTTGCGGATGCTTTTACACAGAGGTCCGGTTCCCGAACAGCGAGAGCAGGGTGGTTCGACGATCTCCTTTTGGAGCCAGTATCTCGGGCTTTGGATTCCCCTCCTTGTCCGGCCAGCGTATCAACTGGACAGCCCCGTTAACCAGTTCAATTCCGGTGATCTGTCCGTCGGTATAACAGCAGCATCCGGTATTGAAATAGCGTGGTGAACTATGGGCTTCGCTGCTGGTCGCGACCGCATCGCCGGCGGTGTGCTGTCTGGCCCGGATCCATTCCAGTTCGGCGGAGAGTTCACTGAGCCGCAAATGAAGATCCGGGTTGCCGGAATCCTGCTCCAGCTGTGAATGGACGGTCGCCATCTCATCAACTATCTGCTCGGGGTGGGTTTGTGATTCGAAAATGGGCTCATGGGTATGACCTGCGATGAGCAGAAGATCGGGATGCTGCTGTACCCATTCAAACAATGCCCGGTTATGTCCTGCACGCAGTTTCCACGAAACAGCCGGGGTAGTATGAGAAAAACCGGTCAGACGCTGAAATGGGCGATACAGCGTCTGAACAAAGAAGCGGGCCAGACGGCCAAAGCGGTCGCCCTCAATTGTGCCTTGATGTCCATGGATCAGCAGGAGGTGGCCGAGGAAATCATCCCCGTTTACAATGCGGATCCGGACGGCTTCATGTACCTTGAGAGAGTCGCCGAATATATCGGAGAGATGCCGTCGCACCTTTTCGGGGTGCTGCCAGGCATCATCGTGGTTTCCCCAAATACGAATGTACCGGTTTTCAAGATGAAACTGTGCCTCCAGCTGCAGGCTGTGTCGGTATGCTGCTGTGATTGCCTGGGGCTGCTCCTGCCAGAGTTCCTCGGCATCTCCCAGCACGACCAGAGTGTGACCCATTGCATAGTAGTACGCCAGGGCAGCATTATACGCAGCCTCGGAATGGCGGAAGTCATCGGCCCGGTTTCGAGCTCCCCGATGCATATCGGAAAAAATAATCAGCTTGTCCTCAGGATCTGCTGCATCGAACACGAGCTCCGCGGGTCCGTGATCTCCCGAATGCTGTGTCTGCTGGTACACTTCGGTAACTGCTGCGGCAATGGTGTTTTTTGCTTTTTGTACTTTTTTGCGCTGCCTTCTGCTTTCCGGCATCCCGGCTCCTTTCATTGTATATTGTTCGTATACTGTAGCGGAATTTGGCTGCCTTTGACCACACAGCAAGCCGGTGATCGGTACTTGTACGGAACTATTTCCGGTTGTCGCTGTTATTCGGGTATGCAAACTGCGGTTTGCTGATGACTGCCAGCTGGTATTTCTTTTCGCTTATTCGCTCGCGCAGCCGCATAATCTCCAGAATATGCTTCATGCGAACAAACCATCCCTCGGTAATCTCTCCGGTTTCATAATAATAGTGAAACCGCTTGGGGGAGGGGAGAATGCTTGCCAGCCATACAGATTCGTTAATGCCGAGTTCGCCCGGCGACTTTGCGAAGTAATGCTCGGCAGCTTCATGGATGCCAAATATACCGGGTCCGAACTCGACAATATTCAGATAGATCTCCATTTGCCGGTCCTTGGGAACCGCAGCAATCTGCTCAATGAATACAACCAGAATTATCTCCTGAAGTTTGCGGGAGAGGGTTCGGCTGTGATCCAGAAACAGATTCTTGGCCAGCTGCATGGGTATCGTACTTGCACCAACTGCAAATCCGCCTTCATTTATATTCCGTTCCAGTGCTGATTTGAATGAATGCCAGTTTATCCCCTGGTGCCGGAAGAACTCTCCGTCCTCCGAGGTAACAATCGCGCGTACAACCCAGGGAGAAATCTCCGCAAGCGGTGTGAACCGGTATTCGGAATCCTGAGGAATCAGCACAGGTGAAAAACGCTGCGGCGCGGGCTGCAGTGACCGGATCACCTCCGGTGCAGTACGGGCAGGCTTTTTGCCGATAAGCCGCTGAATCCTGTCCTCGGGAAGCCTGCTGTTTTCCGTCAGCCAATCAGCCGATGGGGCATTCATTGGCCCGATATGCACAACCCGGGAGTAATCTGCGGCGGGATCATGGATCTGGTGGATAAATGGTTCGCGCAAACGGAATACATTCACGGAATCGGGGATGCTGTGCAGATATACCTCCTGATAATCAACCTCCGATTCCCACCTCAGACCTGATATGGAATCGGCTGGAACCTCAATCCGGAGTTTCCAGGCCGCAGTTCCGTCGATGACAATCCTGTGCAGATCGCCGAGCAGTACCTCGGGGATGGTGTCCAGAATCAGCTGAAGTCTGGTTGCGGGCAGCCGTAGCTCGGCGGAGATGGTATCCGGCAGGGCCAGAAAGCCCTTCAGCCCATGCAGAGCGGGACGAAAATCAATCGAGATTTCACCGTGTTGCAATTCTCCTTGCACCATTGCAGCTGACTCCTGGTGATGTTCCAGGGTAAATACATAACTGGAATCCTGCAGCCGAATGGAGTCGGGTGCTGCCTGCGGCAGATACACTTCCGGATGTGCCAGTTGTATTGTGCCCCTGGAAACCGAAGCCGGTTCGCCGGCAGCGGTGTCGGACAGCTCTGTAAGCCGGGATGAAATCTGCAGATCAAGCATACCGTCCAGCAGCCGCTTGTCCCATGGTTCGCCGAGCATCCTCCCCAGGGCAGACAGATTGATATCCGTGAAGCGGGTGTTTCCTTGTACCGCACCGCTTTCATACCAGATGCGATGGTCAATCCCCCACGATCCGATGGATTGCTGTGAGCTTGCGAACATGGCTCCGGCGGATCTGAACTCGATTGACTTGTCATCCGGTCTGTGCCGGAGAAGCATATCACGGCCTCGCAGTCTCCCGCCGGGCAGAACAATCTCACTGCTTTGAATGCTGAGAAGGGCAGGAAAATGTGCCGCGGAATCCTGCAGGCGATGCCGAAAGGGGACTGTCCCTGTCTCCTCAGCGGGGACTGTCCCTGTATCCTGTGTAGATTCAGCGGGAATGGTCTCCGGTCCCGTCGTGGGGACTGTCCCCCAAAGAGTTGCCCAGAGGGATGGATCCGACAAGTCAATCTGCAGGTGCCGGATGTCGATAGACCGGAACTCCGGCAGATTATGCAGCCCGCGGGATGCTTCTGTTTCGAGCTGCAGGGCGGATATCTGCAGTATTTCTTCAGCTGAGTCTTCAGAGAGAAGTGAGATGTTTTCCGCCTGCATATCACCGATCGGGAGTAACCCCCGCAGCAGCATCAGCGGCTGTATGAGTATCGAAAATTCTTCCGCGGTCACATAAAGCTGACTGTCCGCTGCCGATACATCAACCTTGTTCAGTGTTACCCGGCGGTCGAACGAGATGACAAGGCTTGAGTATGAAATTTCGATACCGGTTCGCTGTTGAATGTTTTCGATTTGGGCGACAGCGAGGTTGTGAACAGCCCATGGGAGCAGCAGTACCGTTATGATACCTGTCACGGCAGCCCCGGTGACGGACAGTACAATCCAGCGTCGTGCTCGTGTGTTCATCTATCGCATACTATATTCGCATGCCCGGTTTTATTCCAGGGCAGGCTGCAGTGATTCCGGCAGTTGCCTTTAAACATGATTGCCATATCTTTTACGAAAAAGTACCTTTATAGAGAGGTGACAAGCAGCTATGAGTGATATAGCACTACAGAACATGAAGAACCTGAGACGCCGTACCCCGCTGGAGCCGTTTCCGGATGACAGACCGATGATAATAATCAGCGATTTTCATGCCGGTGACGGCAGACGCCGTGACGATTTTCTGCATAACGGCGATCTCGCTATGGAGGTGCTGGAGGAATACTTCCGTCGCGGGTATCGGCTTGTACTCAACGGAGATGTTGAAGAACTGCAGAAGTTTCGTATAGAGAAGATTATAGAGCGATGGGGGCGTCTGTATGAAATCCTGGAACAATTCCATCGTGAGGATCGATTGATCCGCCTGGTCGGCAATCATGATCTTCAGCTGCTGTATAACAACCCGCTGTCGACCCCGGTCCGGGAGGCCGTGCGCTATCAGTTTGGAAGTGATGAAATCTTCATTTTTCACGGGCATCAGGCATCCAAACGGTATGCTGTATATAACGAGCTCATCGGCTGGATGCTCAAGCATGTGGTAAAGCGATTTCCACTGCATTTTACCTCGGTCAGCCATGACGACCGGAAGAAGAAGCGGATGGAGTCACGGGTATATGATATGTCCATCCGTGAACGGATTGTATCGATAATCGGACATACACATCGTCCGTTGTTTGAATCTTTATCCAAATCCGACTTTGTGAAATTTCAGATTGAACAGCTGTGCCGCAGATATGGATCAGCCGACGAGGAAGAAAAAGAGGCTATTCAGATTGAGATCAAAGACCTGCGGGACCACCTGGAGAACACAGTCCGATCCACCGACGCTGATTTCGGGAGCATCTATCATGATTCCTTTGTGGTGCCCTGCATGTTCAATGCCGGATGTGTACTGGGCAAGAGGGGTATTACCTGTATCGAGCTCACCAGGGATACCATCTCCCTGAAGTACTGGTTCGATAAAAACCGATCCAGACGATATCTCCTGTACGAGGGCTATGAGACAAAACAGCTGGGCGACACCAGCTACTATGAGACCGAGATTAAATCCGAGGCACTGGAATACATCTTCTCACGTATTCATCTTCTGACGTAGGTATCCGGCTATGCCGTACCAGATTAACCCCGTGCCGATGACAGCAAGACCGGTGCTGAGCAGGCTCCAACCAGACCGACCTCACGATGCATTGTACTATCTTTCAGACCCGGTCCCTCCGTTCGCCCGTTCGGTATCCTTTTGCGTCATCGCATGAATCATTTCGATTAACTGTTCATAGCTTATTTCCGGATTTCCGCGAACAAGCCTGAGAAAGCTCTCCCGACTGCCTGGGGCGTAGAAATCTCGTCTGCAGATACTGTCTTTGCTGCTCAGTATAAATAGCGCTCCTGACTTTTCCAGGCCGACCTCGGCCAGCTCAAGATTGCGGAGATTTCCGCGGCCGAACGGGAACGAGCACAGGATGGTTATCTCTGCCTGCCGCACCATCCCGGCGGCCTGCTGCAGTGACTGGTCATCTATCTCGGCAAAGGCGGGGACCTCTACAAATGGTATCCCGAGGGCTTGCCAGAGCCGGGCGTCGTTATCCATTTCATGCGCAATCCCCCCGGTGATTTCAAATCCCAGCAGGTGCAGATGTCGCGTCAAGGTTACTGCACTGCCCGCTCCGCCGATAATATGCACGCTGCCGCGTCGCAAGGAGGGTGCCTGTGCCGCCGGGGTAACCGTTATGCTCCCGGTGCTCTCGTTGGTCCCGATCCGCACCGGTGTGTGATAGTGTGCCTCGATGCGGGAAGCCGTCAGAACCTCGCCCGGTGTACCCTGCGCGGTAATCCGGCCATTATGCAGCAGAATAAGCCGGTCGCAGTATTCGGCAGCGCTGTTCAGATTATGCATCGCCGTGAGAACCGCGCGTCCTTCACTGCAAAGTTCCCGGGCCATGCGCAGCAGCTGCGCTTCATGCCCCAGATCAAGATTCGCGGTCGGCTCATCCAGCAGGATAACCGGGGTGTCCTGCACCAGCACCTGCGCGAACAGCACCAGCTGCTGTTCTCCCCCGGAAAGGGTAAGGAAGTTGCGCTCGGCAGCATGGGCCATATCTACATAATGCAGTGCCTCCATTGCCGCCCGCCGTTCGGCGTGGCCTGGACTGCGTCCCATGCCAAGCACCGGAAAGGCACCCATCTCGACCACCTCGACCGCAGTAAAGGGGAAGGACAGCGGGCGCTGCTGCCCCATGTAGGATAGCCTGCGGGCCCGTTCGCGGGAAGACAGGGTTTTCAGTCTGTCTCCGGTTACCTCGACGTGCCCCTTTTGGGCCGGCAGATAGCCCAGCAGCAGCCGCATAAGCGTGCTCTTGCCGGCCCCGTTGCTCCCGATAAGTCCGACCAGCTCGCCCGGATTCAAATCCAGGTCGACCTGATTCACTATCGGATCAACACGACCGGGGACGGTGAACAACAGGTCTGTTGCGCGCAGCAGCGGAGCCGGGTTCATAACAGCCCCGCCCGGCGGTGTCTCAGAATCAGGTAGATAAAATAGGGTCCCCCGACTATCGCGGTGATAATCCCGGTTCTAATCTCCCTGGGGGCTACGACAGTACGGGCGAGCAGATCGGTGAGCAGCAGAAAGATAGCCCCTGCAAATGCGGACAGCGGCAGCAGGGTCCGGTGATTCGGGCCGGTGAGCAGCCGTACCCCATGCGGAACCATGAGCCCGACAAAGGCAATCGGGCCGGCCACAACTACCGCCAGGGCGGTAAGGGTACTCGCAGAGATAAGAATGCATATCTTTATCGGCTCAACCGGAAGCCCCAGGCTGTGCGCATGCTCCTCACCGAAGCTGAGCAGGTTGAGGGCCTGCCCGAGGGCGGCCATCATGGCTGTGAGTCCGAGAATAAACGGCAGCGGAGGCAGTACGCGCTGCCAGGAAGCCCCGTCCAGTCCACCCATAGTCCAGAAGATAAACTGGCTCAAGGCGTATTCCTCAGCTATCATCAGGATGCCCGATACCAAGCCGCTCAGGAGACTGGATACAGCCAGTCCGGCCAGCACGAGATACAGCAGATGGGTTCCCCCCGGCCGGGCGGAAATGGTGTACACCACCAGGGCTGCACCGACCGCCCCCGCAAAGGCAGCGCCGGAGATCGCCAGCGGGTGCATGGCGGCAGCCCCGAATACAATCGCGACGACCGCACCCAGGCTGCTGCCGGCGGAGATCCCCAATATGTCGGGGCTGGCCAGTGGGTTGCGGAACAAGCCCTGAATGGCCGCCCCGCTTACCGATAGCGCCATACCGGCGCTCACCGCGGCTACCGCGCGCGGCAGCCGGATATGCCAGACGATGGCATATACCCGGCGCAGATCGGGATCGAGATCCTGCAGTGATAATCCGGGATGAATCAGCGCCCGCATGGTGAGGTTGAAGGGCAGGGCAATAGATCCCCATAGAATGGCGGCTATAAAGGCTGCTGCCAGCAGAGCCGCCGGCAGCATCAGCAGCAGGACACGGGGAAGGGGCCTACTCATCAGGGTTGGAATATCTCCGGATAGGCGATTTCGGCGGCAAGTTCAGCCGCATCAACCAGATACTGACTGTAGGTTCCCTTCAAGCGTTCAGGAAACATGTACACCCGTTCGGTCTGGATTGCCTGCAGGCCCTGCAGCGCGGGATCCTGCATAACCTCGCGGTAGAATGCCTGTGCGCCGTCGTCCTCACCCCATACATAGCCGGGGAGGAACAGGATGTCGGGATCAACCTCGATCAGAACCTCCTTGGATAACGGCACCTGTCCCATTTCATCGGCTTCCAGCTCGGCAGCAGCATTCGCAATACCGGCAAGCTCCAGTACCACATCCCAGGTCGTGCCGTCTCCGGCAGCAGCTCCCCACGTGGTGTAGTCCATAGCCGTTACGCGCTGCACGGAATCAAGCTCGGCTACCTTGCGCTGCAGGGCCTCTATGCGACTGTCTACCGCAGCGATCATTTCGGCTGCAGCCTCCTGTGCATCGGTCAGGGTGCCGAGCTGCAGGATTGCTTCTCGCAGTTCATTCATGCTCGACGGTGTATCCACCTGGAATACCGGGATGCCTGCCTGGCGCAGCTGGTCGATTTTGTCGGCCTCACTCCAGTTGGCAGCGATTACCAGATCCGGGTAGATACTGATTATCTGCTCAACATTGAACTCGATGACCGGTGTAACCAGGGCGGCGGTTTCAGCCACATTGGAATAGATCGGGTTTACCGCAATCCCGGTCACCGCTGCGAACCGCTCTATCGGCAGCAGTTCCAGCAGTATTTCGTCGCTGAACAGGCTCAGGGATATAATTGATTCCGGGCGCCCGGAAAGAGTGATCTCGGTTCCGAGATCATCGGTTATGGTGAGCGGAAACACCGTCTGTACGGTATCTGCTGTCTGTTCGGTGTTTCCGGGGGGCGCCGCCGATGGAGCCTGCTGCCCCCCTGCGGTCAGGAATAGAGCGGAAACGAAAAAGAGGGCGCCGGTAATAAGGCGCTTTCCGAGAGGTGTGTGCATATGCATCTCCTGCAGTGTACTTCGCGTACAGGGTATTGATTTGTCCAGTCCCCGTCTCCTGGCTTCCGGGTCATTCCGAACGGCGAGCCTTCCCAGTGTCCCCAGTGGCAAAATTCGCGTTCAGTCTCCGATTACAGTGGCGCGTCCGCAGCGGAATCTCACCGCTTTCCGTAGGACTGTGGAGTACAGTTTCTCATATTGCCGGGTATCTATCAACTGTTGTTATGCAATGAATTTAGTCGGATTTTAATAATGTTGTGTAATAGATATTTATTTACTATATTGAAGGCATCAAACAGCAGGCAGCAAGGCAATAGGAGAAAAGCATGGCTATCGTATCTTTGCAGGACGCGCATAAAATCTATCCGTTAGGGAAGACGGAGGTACACGCCGTTCAGGGTGTGTCTTTCGATATCCAGGAGGGGGATTTTATTTCCATCGCCGGTCCATCAGGCTCCGGTAAATCGACAATCTTGAATCTGGTAGGCTGTATCGATGTTCCGTCAGAGGGATCGGTAATTATAGAAGAAACAGATACGCGAACCCTCAGTGACAAGCAGATAACCGACCTGCGGCATCGCTTTATCGGGTTTATCTTTCAGAGCTTCAACCTGGTCCCGGTGCTGAATGTGTATGAGAACATCGAGTTTCCACTGCTGCTTGGAAAGAACCAGACCACCAAGGCTGAGAGGCGCGAATGGATCGATCATCTAATTGAAGAGGTAGGGCTGCAGGAATGGCGAACACATCGTCCAAATGAACTCTCCGGCGGTCAGCGGCAGCGGGTCGCGATTGCCCGCGCGCTGGCAACCAAACCCCGGGTTGTGCTGGCAGACGAGCCGACGGCAAACCTGGATTCCAAGACCGGGGAGATGATTATCGAGCTCATGAAGCGCATTAACCGGGATCAGGGAACCACCTTCATCTTTTCCACCCATGACGCAACTATCGTCGGGATTGCAGATCATGTTATCCGGCTGCTCGACGGGAAGATCGTTGAAGAAGAACGGAGGTAGCAGATGAGTCCATTGCTGCGAATTTCGCTGCGCAATCTGCGTGAGCATCGAGCCAAGACTGTCATTATCGGTGTTCTTGTTGCTCTCGGGGTTATGCTGCTGGTAGTGGGGAACTCGCTGCTGGCTACTGCATCCGAGGGAACAGAACGGGTTTTCATCGAGAACTTTACCGGACATATCATGGTACGCACCAGAAGTGATTCACCGGTATCCATAGCAGGAAGCAGCGGTATATCGATGGATAATTATTCGGGTACCCGCATTCCGAATTATCGTGAGGTATTTCAGTATCTTCAGGACCTTGAGTCGGTGGAAAACCTGAATCCCCAGGTTCCGTTTATTGCAAGACTGGATTACAGCACCCCCGAGCAGAACCGGGGGGCATTTGTGCCTATTTTCGGTATTCAGCCGGAATCCTATCAGCAGATGTTTCCGGACGTTCTGTCCCTGCTGGACGGCCGATTCCTTGAGCCGGGTGAGCAGGGGCTTGTGCTGCATCAGATTATTCGGGAGCAGCTAAGTGATGAGCTGGATATCGAGGTGGCTGTAGGTGACCGCGTCAAGCTGCAGTCGGTTACCCAGGCTGCAGGTACCAGGATTCGCGAGGTGCCGGTAGTCGGTATCTATGAGTTTCAGGTCGAGTCGCCTTCAATGGAGGGGATCTCCTTTCTGGATGCTCATACCGTCCGCGATCTTGCCGGCATGGTTATCGGCACTACCGACGTGGTGGAAATCGATGAGGCGGATACCAGTCTGCTGGATCTCGAGTCTGATTTTGACAGCC
This sequence comes from uncultured Spirochaeta sp., assembly GCA_964486425.1. Classification (GTDB taxonomy): domain Bacteria; phylum Spirochaetota; class Spirochaetia; order DSM-27196; family DSM-8902; genus Spirochaeta_B. Next base: position 26,557 of record CAZANF010000001.1, read on the forward strand.
TCTTCACGGAACCGGATCAGGATCTCGGCCAGGTTTCCCCGGACAATGAGTCCGCACCTTCCGATCCGGAGAGTCTTTTCGACGACCTCGGAGGGTCCGGCGAGGAATCGACATCATTTCAGTCCTATAACCGTATAGATTCCGGTGCATGGTCCTATATCCTGCTTATGCTCGAAGACGGCGACAGGACCGAAGAGATTATTACCCGCATCAATACCGATGCGGAAGAGAACGGCTGGTCCATAGAAGCGGTCGGCTGGGATGATGCCTCCGGGGGTATGGCTACCTTTGTGCAGGCCTTTCAGGTTCTGTTTCTGGTTATTGTGGCAATAATAACAGTTGTCTCAATCATTATTATTATGAATACCCTGGTTATTTCAATCGTCGAAAGGACTGCGGAGATAGGCACCATGCGTGCGCTGGGCGCACATAAATCCATGGTACGTCGTATGTTCATGCTGGAGACCATGAGCATCGCCGTTGTATTCGGGGTTATCGGGCTCATTCTCGGTATGCTGCTGCTGTGGATCCTCAGTGTAATTGGTCTGCCGGCCCCCAATCCATTCTTTGAGATTCTCTTTGGCGGAGAGGTGCTGCGTCCGGTATTCGCACTGGGGGGAGTAGTGCAGGGATTCATTATGATGCTCGGTATCGGGATTATTGCGAGTCTGTATCCGGTATCCGTAGCCTTAAAGATTCAGCCGCTGCAGGCTATGAAGACGGAATAGGGAGATAGATATGCAGATTCTACGCATTGCTTTTCGCAATCTGAACAGACAGAAGAAACGTGCCGTCCTGCTTGGCGGGGCAATCGGGTTCGGGGTTCTCATTATCACACTGGTGCACGGGTTTACAGCCGGTGCATCGGCTAATCTGAAGGAGAATTTTGCCTATCTGCTGGCAGGGCATGTATATGTCGCCGAGGAAACCCGTCGGGATGACGACACCGTCGTTCGCGAGTTTCGTCATCCCGAAATCCTGCAGGAGGTACTTGAGGAGCTGGACCTGGCCGGAGACGACACCGTCCGAAGGTCGGAGCTGTACGGAAGTCTTTTCTTTAGCGGTCGAAGAACCGAGCAGGCCATAAGCGGGGTCGACTGGACGCAGGAGCCGGGGCTGCGCAGCCGCCTGGTGTTGCTGGAAGGGGATATTGAATCGGTTATACAGGATCCGCAGGCTATTGTGCTGAATGAACAAGCGGCCCGGAAACTCGGGGTTGAGGTTGGCGAGCAGATAATCCTCCGTACCAGCACCGTTACCGGCCAGCAGAATGTCGGGGATCTAACGGTACGCGGGATAGCCCAGGATCCGGGTATCCTGGGTAGCCTTTCGTCATATGCTCATCTGCAGACAGTGAATGAGTTGCTGAATATCTCCCGTGATTCCTTTCAGTCGGTGCATATTACCCTGCCGCGCCTTGAGGATACCTCACGGGTAACCAGTCTGCTCTATGAGGCCCTGGACGAACGAACCAATGTCGCTGAACGCAGCGAGCCGGCGGAGGCTGATTTTTCTGCGATGATGAGCCTTATCTACCAGGATGAGGAGCAGGAGCCCTGGACCGGCAGCCGGTTTGTTATTACCAATATACAGGACTATACAAATCAGATTGATCAGCTGGCAGGAACCCTGAATCTGGTTGGTACCGGAATTCTGCTGGTGCTGGTAATCATTATCATGGTTGGGGTTATTAACACCTTCCGGATGATAATGTATGAGCGGGTCCGGGAGATCGGCACCATGCGGGCTCTCGGTATGCAGCGGCGGGGTATCCGGAGAATCTTTCTGTGGGAGGCCTTTTCACTGGCAACCATGGGGTATCTGGCCGGGATCATCGGGGCTGTAGTGATAGGGGCTCTGCTCGGTCTTATTCCCATTCCGCTGGATAGTGCATTTGCACTGTTTACCGAGAACGGCCGGCTCAGCTTTCCGCTTCAAGCCGGTGCGCTGGCGGGAAATTATGTCCTCATCACCGTACTTACGGTGTTGGCGGCGGCGATACCGGCACGGAAAGCGGCTCGGATGAAACCGGTAGATGCCCTGCGGAGCGTCGCATAAATTCATTTTATACGTGCATGTATGTACAGGAGTAAAACATGTTGATAAAGAAAGTAGTGATCGCGGTGATCTTCCTCTGTGCCTCCGGTCTGTTGCTGACTGCACAGTCTCCGGATACCGACGCTATTCTGGCGCGGCTGGATGAACTGAATTCCTTTGGGGATACAGATTTTTCAGCGGAGTATACCATTGTCACCGAGAAGCCGGGTGAGGAGCGCAGTGTATTCAGGGTGCGCAGTTTCCGCCGTGACCGGGAGGATAAGTTCACCATGGTAATCCTTGAGCCTCGTGTGCGGCGCGGCGAGGGATATCTTCAGATCGGGGATACCGCCTGGTCGTACGATCCGGAGAGCCGCGAGTTCGCGATCTTCTCCATGCGGGAGAATTTCCAGGATTCGAGTGCTCGTACCAGTGATTTCACCGAGCTCACCTTGAGCGCCAACTATGAGGTGGACTCGGCAGAGGCTGATACCCTCGGTCGATATGATGTCTGGGTCCTTGATCTTCGGGCCACCAGCGACCGGGTCACCTTTCCCCGGGTGAAGATATGGGTCCGGCAGGATAACTATCTGGCATTGAAGGAAGAGAACTACAGTCTGTCCGACCGTCGTATGCGGACAGTGTTATACCCGAGTTACAGTCGGATCGGGGAGAGATATGTTGCGCAGAAAATACTCATTGTGGACGATTTGAATGAGGGAGAGCGGACCGAGATTACCGTACGGGAAATCAGTTTTTCCCCGCTTTCGGATAACGTATTTACCCGGGGGTATCTGGAAAGGATAGGCCGATAATGAGATATACAGCCGGAAAAATTCGGAGCATGGTTTTCCTGGTGCTGTTTGCCGGCAGTGCCGCGCTTTTCGCGCAGGAATTCGATTTCGATGATGATGCGATGTTTCAGGATGATATGATTCAGGAGGTCGACGAGGAGGAGCAGCAGGATCGATCACGGGATCTGCTTTCCTCGGATCAGCTGGATATTGGCGGAAGGCTGCATTCCTCGCTGCAGGCCATGTGGGGTTGGCAGCAGGCCCCGGATTCCTGGGAGGTGTTCACTCAGGACACAAATCATAGCGTTGGTTTTCGACTTGGGGCTGATGTATTCCTGGATGCTCGTCCAAGTGAATCCCTGCGTGTGTTCGGCAAGGCGCGCACCGATTACCCGTTCGGCGAGAACGCGGGCGACGGCGTAAATAGCGGCGCCGGCACAAGCGCCATTGAGATTTTCGAGCTGTTCTCGGATGTCAACTGGGAGGAACGGATCTTTTTCCGTGTCGGTAAGCAAACCGTTACCTGGGGGACCGGATACTTCTGGAGTCCGGCGGATGTCTTGAGTCTTGTCCCGATAGATGTGGAAGAACCGGAGGCAGAACGCGAAGGCCCGCTGGCAATCAAGGCCTCGGTGCCGTTTGCGGAGCACAGCCTCGACATGTATCTGATTGGCGACACTGCTGTACAGAGTGTGCTTGATCTGGGTTTTGCCGCACGCACGATTCTGTATATAAACCCGGTTGAATTTCGTCTCGGTACGGCGTACCAGCGGGATAATCCTGCCCGGTTTACCGGCGCTGTTACCTTGCCTTATGGTGATATTATTGGCTTCGGGGAAGGGCGGATCAGTCTCGGCCGGGCCGAACAGCGTCTGAGCCGCAATGCAGATATCCAACTCGGTGAGGATCCGTATCTGCTTGAGGATGATGACGATGTGTATCTTTCCGGGACCATCGGCTTCCGCTGGATGCCGCAGCGCTGGAATCTCTCCCTTATCGGGCAATATCTGTACCAGGGCGAGGGGTATACCGACAGTGATCTCCTGCCGCTGGCAATGTCTGCTCTGGCCGAAGAAGAAGATATATCCTCAGACCCCCTTCGGCTGTTCGGGCGGCATCACAGTATCCTGCAGTTCTCCAGGCAGGAACTTGTGCACAGCAGTATCAGCGGAGATATACTATGGCAGTCGGCCTGGAATGACCTGTCCGGTCTGGTCTCTGCTGGTCTGAACTGGGAATGGTTCAGCGGCTTTTCCCTGCGCGGCAGTCTTCATTACGGCTATGGCGATGCCCCGAGCGAGTTCGGTGGATATTTTGAATCCGGCGAAGCAACGGTCCGCAACCCGTATGGACGTCTCGGTGCCGGACTGGAGCTTCGTATTGGCGGAGGGCGTTTTTAGATTTATGAAAAATGCATTGCTGGAAGGTATATATGCCGATTCTCCATCAATTACGATCCTGATCCATGGCCTGGGCGGACGGAAGGAGGAATGGCTGGAGAGCGACGGCTACACAAAGGGCGGACATATTATCGAGGCCCTGTCCAAGGCGGGATTATCCTGGCTCGCATGTGATCTGTATGGCCATGGCAGCTGGACGGCCGAGGAACAGGGTTTCGATCCCGAGAATATCCCGGATAAGTTATGGGACAGCTTTATGGAGCGCTCTATTGCTCATGCTGCAGAGACCCTGCGCAGCAGGATATCCGGCGGCACAATGCGGCATGTGAATATGATTACCTACTCCGCTGGTTGTCTGGTGGGAGCAAAACTGCTGGAGACAGAATTACCGTTGCCGTTTGACACCGTGCATATGGCCTCACCGGTGCCGCAAAAGGCGTACGACGACGAGTACTCCCTGCATAACAATCTTGCCGGATTTAGGGGGCTTCGCTACTTTCAGTACAGCGGTCAGCTGGACCAGGAATCGGACCCGGAGGAAAGCGGCTGGTTTTTCCGGCAGGTGCAGGCACGCGAGAAGCGCCTGCACTGGTATCAGAGCGAGCACTCCCTGCCGCGAGAATGGACCAGCGACGCATTGCGCAATACAGGGATTTAATCCCCAAAGCGCGCTGCATAGTCGCGAACGATCTGCGGAGGATCGGCGCCTTCCGGTACGAAGATCATGGCTGCAGAGTTCATGCAGTAGCGTAATCCGGTCGGGTCCGGACCATCGGGAAACACATGTCCAAGATGAGACCCGCTCGAGGTGTCGATTACCTCGATATGGGTGCCGAAAAAGCCTCTGTCATAGCGGTATCCAACGGCATGGGAATCAATCGGCTGATAGAAGCTTGGCCACCCGGTACCGGAGTCGTATTTATGCTCCGAGCTGAACAAGGGCTGTCCGGTTGCGCGAGAGTAATATGTCCCGGTTCTAGTCTCCGTGTCGTATTCGTTCTGGAAGGCAGGCTCGGTACCCTGCTCACGAAGTACCTGATACTCCATCGGTGCAAGCTGTTCACGCCATTCCGCCTCCGTTTTCCGTACCGGGAAGGATTGTCCGCTCGGGGTTATCGGAAGTACAAACCCCTGCATCCGGGTAACCTCCTGGTCTTCCTCCGGAAGCGGAGCTATTCTCTCCTGATCCTCATGAATTTCCGTATCGCCTGCAGCTGTTTGTCTGTCTCCGGCGGCAAAAAGCAGGGAGATCCCGGCCGCAATCAACAGGGCGATTATTCCAAATCTGACTAACATAATAATAATATACGAATCAATTCCGGAAGGAGCAAGAGATACTTGTTTTGCAGGAGAAATTGAATTTCATCTACAGGTAGGATACACTCCCGTGCAAAAGCAGGGGAGGTGAAATGGTAACAGTACAGCAAGTACACAAGTCATTTGGAGAAGTCACTGCGGTTGATAATGTATCGTTTACTGCAACACCCGGGGGTGTTTTCGGTCTTATCGGGCCGAACGGAGCCGGGAAGACGAGTATTATCCGCATGATCATGAATATTATCAAACCGGATACGGGGCAAATACTCTTTGATAATCAGCAGATCGGCGAGGATGACAAGCGGCGCATAGGCTATCTGCCGGAGGAGCGGGGGCTTTACAAGAATCTGAAGGTCGAAGAGATGCTGCTGTATCTCGGGCGCCTGAAGGGAATGTCGACAGATCAGGCGCGAAGCAGTATCCAGCACTGGCTGAAAAAATTCGGCTTGAGTGAGACGGCGGAGCGGAAGATAGAGGAGCTCTCGAAGGGTATGTCGCAGAAGGTGCAGTTTATCGGTTCGGTGCTGCATGACCCTCAGATTCTCTTCTTCGATGAGCCCTTTTCCGGACTGGATCCCGTGAGTTCGGACATGCTGCGCGGGATTATCACCGACCTTGGTGCCCAGGGAAAAACTATCCTTCTGTCAACGCATATCATGGATCATGCTGAAAGAATTTGTTCCGACATCTTCCTTATTAACAAGGGAAAAGAGATAGTTTCGGGCCCGATGCAGGAGGTGAAGAACCGTTACGGCAGGCGCAGCATAATTGTTGATTTCGACGGCGACGGTGCTTTTATGGCCGATTTGTCGGGGATACAGTCCGTGCAATCGTATCCGCGGTATTCCGAACTTGAACTTGCCGAGGGTACGGATCCGAATGAGATCCTCCGGCAGCTTGTCGGCAAGATATTCATCAACAGATTTGAAATTGCGTCTCCGTCCCTGCACAAGATATTTGTGGACCTCGTAGGTTCTGATTCTCTGGTGAATGATGAAGAAGGGGTACAGCATGGCTCAAAATAAGGTATTTCGCAATTTACTCATTGTTGCGCGACAGGAATTCCGTATGACGGCACTCAACAAGGCCTTTGTGGCAATGACGGTGCTGGGTCCGTTTTTCATTGCCGCGATCGCTATCCTGCCGGGGATGCTTGCCGAGCGTCAGACCCAGATTACAGAAGAAACGATTGTTGCTGTTACCGGCGGATCCGGGGAGCTGCAGCAGGCAATGCAGAATCAGCTTGAAGAAACGATGATTCAGCTGGAGCAGTATCCTGATGCGGAGGCGGCCCGGGATGCAGTAATAAATGATGAAGCCGCCGGGGCCTTGCTTATTCCGCAGGACTATCTGCAGGCTGATCGGGTGAATTATGTTTCCCGTACCGGCACCGATATGCATATCGCCGGGCTGCTGGAGAATACCCTGGGGTCGGTGGTATTCCAGCAGCGGGTCTCACAGGCAGGATTTGATGCGGAGGAGATATCTCGTCTTGCGAGACGCCCGGATGTAGCGATACAGAGCATAGAAACCGGGGAAGAAGACGGGGAGCAGGACTTCCTGGCGATAATCCTGACTGCGGTTACCTTTGTCTTGATGATTTATATGACTGTGCTGCTGTATGGTCAGATGATCGGAAGATCTGTGCTGGGTGAGAAAATGTCCAACACCGTGGAGATTATGCTGTCCTCGGTTCGACCGACCGACCTGCTGTTTGGAAAAATTTTCGGCAAGGGGATAGCCGCATTGCTTCAGTACGGTATCTGGATTGGCATGGCATTGCTGCTGGTAACCCTGGTGGGACCGTTTTTTGATATTGCCATACCTCCCACACTGTCGGCGGCCAACTTCGGCTTCCTGCTGCTGTTCTTTCTGTTGGCCTTTTTCCTCTATTCAGCCTGTTATGCCGCAATCGGTGCCGGGGCGGAGGATGAACAGCATCTCGGCCAGCTGTCCATGCCGCTCATCATGTTTCTGATTGTTCCAATGGTCCTGGTTTCCCCTATTGTTATGAATCCGACCGGCCCGCTGGTAGCGGTGCTTTCGTATGTCCCGTTTACCTCACCGATTATTATGATGATTCGTGTACTGGTGGATATGCCCCCGTTGTGGGAGATTTTGCTGAGTATCGCTGTGGTTATCTTCTCGACCCTGTTTTTAGGGTATGCCGCAGCGAGGGTTTTTCGTGTGGGAATCCTGCTGGGAGGATCCCGGAAATCCTGGAAGGATATCCTGCGCTGGGCAATCTCGGGATAGCAGATTGCCCGGCAGGCAGTTCCGTGTGCCGGCTACAGCCAGTTTTCCTGCAGTACCTCACCCTCAAGGGAGAGGACGATGCATTTTACCGGCACCTTGCGCCCGGCGGCTGCCGCAGCCGCCCGGGCGATCTGCAGCAGACCGCTGCAGCAGGGAACCTCCATTATCAGCACCGTCAAGGTGTTGATGCGTGATTCATCTATCATGCGGACAAGTTTCTGCAGATAGATCTGCTGGCCATCATCGAGTTTGGGGCAGGCAATAGCCAAAGCCTTGCCGCGCAGAAAACGGCCGTGGAACCCTCCGCAGGCATATGCGCTGCAGTCGGCTGCCAGCAGCAGGTCGGCCCCGTTCAGGTATCCCGCAGCTGGATTCAGCAAATGAAGCTGAACCGGCCACTGACGCAGCTCGCCTGGCTGCTG
>CAZANF010000002.1:0-34181 GCA_964486425.1 uncultured Spirochaeta sp.
ATTTTCCTTTATTTGTTCACGATTCTGACCTAGGCGCTTGGTCTGCTTGTTCGCGGCGCCGATTTCTTTAAGTCGCAGCGGTTTGCCTTTTCCTCTGCCCTTATGTGCCTGCAGCAAAGCAGTCCTTTTATCGTCCGAGACGGTAATCTCGAAGAATGCATCCCGGCTAACACTCAATGGAATATTTTCGATTGGTATCTCGCTATGCACCGCCTGGCGCATAAGTCTAAATATATCCTCGAAGCTGATGAGCATTTCATCCGGGTATTTCAGCAGTGTAATCTGTTCCCGTATTGCTTCCTCTTCAGGCAGAGGTACCGACTGTTCGCCGGGGTAAAAATTAAGCAGACAGGTAGCCTTGTCCGGTGAAAGTGTTATTGTGTAGCTGTGAGGGATAAACTGCAGCAGCTCCGCCCAATTGCTGCCCCAGCGGACCACTCCATCATGGGTCGCAATGATTTCACTCCCCTTCCGCTGCAGGCCGGCTCCTGCGTAGAAGTGGGGATCTCCATGTTGTTTCGGAGGGATTTCTTCATCAAAGATGTTCCAGCCGGAGATTCCCTCTTCGCCCGCAAATATGTCGGCGACTTTTTCATTTTTATAGGCATAACCGAAACCCTGAACGCTCGGATCCACATATACGCGCTCTTTAAAGGTGCGGAGCTCTGTGGTCTTGATTTTTTCCTGTTTCGGCGCCCCGAAGGGAAACGTCTTTTTTCTGGTTATAATTTTTTCTACAGGCACCCGCTCGGTTCGTTCAATAAAAATTTCAGGATTACCGGCGGCATCGAGCAGTTTTCGGGTGTGATCCTGATATTCTTCCGGTATCGGCTGCTTGGTAAAGGCGGCGGTTTCGGGTTGATGCTGGGTCGGCGGAATCCCTTTGGCAAGAATCAGTTCGGCTGTTTGCGGTGTTTCGGGAAGCAATCTTTCCAGCTGCTCGGCGATCTTTTGTTCGGAATAACCGCTTATTACCCCCTGTTCCTTTAGCTTGTCCTTTACCAGCGCCACCGTGATTTTTTCACCGGCAGGATCCTTGGTAAAGATACCGGTGGCGGCTAATCCATAGGACTCGATTCGTATCTGTAATGATCCTACAAGCTGTGGAGCATCCATGTTCAGATTTTATACCCTTGTTGTACGGCCTTTACCAGTTTTGTCTTGTATAACATATTCTGCTTTTTTAATTGCGTTATTTCGAGCTGCTGATTCTTTATGGTCTCGATGAGATCCCCTGTGGACAGTGCGCCTGCATGCAGCAGGTCTTCAATATAATCGATTTTTGCCTGAAAATCTATTTCAGCCTCCATGCCTGCACTGGCGTAGCTTTCATCGATATCCTGAATATCCATGAGGTCCTCGTCGGCGTCGGTACTCTGCAGGACTTTATCTGCAATCCTGTATACTGCCTGTGATAATACAGAATTGGGTTTATAGCTGATTATCGGCAACCTGCTGGACAGTGCAATATCCTGCAAATCATCCCGGTAGATAATACCCAGGTGTTCAAGATCGGTATCCAGATACTGCGCGCAGGACCTTCTCAGTCGATGAGCCTTCTGAGCATCCTTGGGATCCTCCAGCAGATTGAGTACCACACGAGGTCGGAAACGTAACAGGGCCTCGTGAACCTTTTGAAAGCTGTTCGCGTCATGGGTCTGCAGTTGCTGCATGAGACTGCTGATGTTCATGCGCTGGAGCTGAGTCCCGTCCTTTTTTACCTTTTCAAGATATTCTCCGCCGGGTGATTTACGCTTCACGTTATTGGTGATGATTCGAAACACGGCGTTCTTGAGAAAAAGATAGGCATTTACAATTGCAGTAGGCGTCGGGGTAGTCACAATTATCCCGCGTGACGAGGAAAGGAAAAAATCAAGGGTGTTGAAACTGGTTCCTGCGCCGAGGTCGATAATCACGTAATCAGTATCCAGTTGTTTCAGCCGACGTAACAGCATCAGCTTTTGTTTGTTGTTGAGGTTAGCAATGCCCGGAATTTCCGCATCACCTGGAATAAACTGCAGATTCGGGTAGTCAGTCGGCATAAGCACATCGGTCAGCTGTACGCTGGATTGCTGTATAACATTGCCGATTCCTGCCGGAACATGGTGTATACCAAGCACCAGGTGCAGGTTCGATCCGCCGAGGTCAAGATCGACCAGGACTACCCGCTTATTTGCCTGGGAGAGAGCGATTGCCAGGTTCGCGGCGACCAGGGATTTTCCGACTCCGCCTTTTCCGCTGGCAATCGGTAGTATGTGCATCGGTTCCTCCTGCGGTTAAAGTCTACGTTCCCGGGAGGTGCCGGTCAAGTCATGGTGTGCTATATTAGGAGGATGAAAGATATGAATACCGATAATCCGGAAGTGAAGGCACTGCGTGCCCGAAGCAGATATACAACTGTTCTCGCCGTGGTAACCGCCATTATACTGGCTGCTGTATTGATTGTTCCCCAGGTTGGAGCGAATAATCAGTTGAGCGCCGAGGAAGCGCGGCTGCTGCAGCAGTTCGAAAGTGTGTACCAGTTTATTCGTGATAACTATGTAGATGAAGTAAAAGCGGAAGAACTCATGCAGGGTGCCATGAAGGGAATGTTCGACAGCCTGGATGATCCGCATTCCGCATATCTTACGCAGGAAGAGATGCGATCGCTCACCGATACTACCGCAGGGGAGTTCGGCGGGGTTGGTTTATATATAAACAAGCAGCCGGCCGATGGCGATAATCCCCGCTATGTTGAGGTTGTATCGCCGATTGAGAGTACCCCCGCATATCATGCTGGTATTCGCGGCGGGGATCTCATTGTAGCGATTGAGGAAGAATCTACCGCTCCTTTGTCTATTGATGAAGTGGTTGACAAGCTCCGCGGCCGACCGGGCACGGATGTGGTGGTTACCATCCGTCGAGGAAGGTCCAGTAATTTTGATGTGACCTTGACCCGGGACACGATCCAGGTACCAACGGTTCGCCATGCGATGATGTCCGACGGGGTCGCTTATCTGCGGATTGTACAGTTTACTCCGTATACCGAGGAGCGGGTCCGGAGTGCTTTGGATTTCTTTGAATCGGAGGGGTATGATCAGCTGATTATTGATTTGCGGGGAAATCCCGGCGGGCTGCTGAATGCTGTTGTCGATGTAAGTGATCTCTTTCTTGATGAAGGTCTGGTGGTCGGAACCCGTGGTCGTGTTGCATCGGAAAACCAGGAGTTTACTTCGAGCTCAAGTACCTCCGTCCCCACAGAAACAGAGATTGCAGTACTCATTGACAAGGGCTCGGCATCTGCAGCAGAGATAATGGCTGGGGCGCTGGGAGACCGAAATCGCGCGGTGCTTATTGGTCAGCAAACCTACGGAAAGGGTTCGGTTCAGCAGGTACGGGGTTTATCGAACGGCGGCTTCCGCCTGACAATGTCGCGCTATTATACCCCTGGCGGGACATATATTGACAAGAAGGGGATTTCTCCCCACATCGAGATGCTCCCGCAGCAGCTGGATGAGGAAGAGCAGGAAGCCGCAGTTGAGCTGGTAACCGAGCAAACGATTCGAACCTGGGCGCAGAACAATACCGGTGCCGATTCCGACGATATTGATGCCTTTATGGAGGAATTGCAGGAGCAGGGATATGAGTTGCCTGACTGGTACCTCGAGAGCTCTATTGACAACGAATTGGCCCGGGCTCGCAACGATGAGCCGGTATACAATCTGGAGCATGATCTGGTGCTGAGACAGGCTTTTGAACTCATGCGGTCAGGAGAGATTGGTGAACGCTTGCGACAGCAATAGGGCACATGTATGAAGCAGTTTGTAGTACCTGTTGATTGCCCTGATGAACTGGAGCTTGTCGGCCAGGATTATCACTATTTACACAACGTACGTCGTTTGGGCCAGGGTGATTCATTCTCCGGGATTGATGCCGACGGGCGGCGATACCATGTTTTGATATCCGAGCTGCTGGAGGGTTCGCTTCGGGTACAGGTGATGCCGGTCGGCCCTCCAGCTCCTGACCTGCCGGCTGTTCATTTGTATCAATGTGTGCCCAAAGGAGGAAAATTTGATCAGGTCATCCGTATGGCCACTGAAGCGGGAGCTGCCTCCATTACCCCTGTGATCAGCGAAAGGACCGTTGTTCGTTTTGACGCACACAATGCGGAAAAAAAACGAAGCAGATGGCAGAAGATTGTACAGGAAGCAGTTCAACAGAGCGGTTCACCGCATATTCCCCCGATCGGGTTGCCCTGCAGCTTGGAGAGTCTGCTGAAAGAGGGCTCGAATTCCGGGGGTATGGTATTCTTTCATCAAACTCCGCTTGCGTCGACCTCTCTGCATCAGTATTGTAGTGAATCTCACCCGGAATACAGGATCTGCATTGGACCGGAAGGGGGGTTTTCCCCCCGGGAGGTACAGCTGATGCAGGATGCCGACTGGCATTCCGGGTACCTAGGTCCGTGGGTACTGCGGACAGAGCATGCAGGTATGTATGCGATTGCAGCAATACAGACTATCCTTTTGGAGAAAGCAAGTTGGAAGATACAAACGTAGGTCGGAGTACAGGTAAAAAACATATGGGAAATGCAATGATTACGGAGATAATGCTGGCCGGAACACGTGTTCATCATTTGGAATCTGATCAGATTATGCCGGTTATCCAGGAACTCAGTTCAAAAGCCGGTTCACAGAGGATAGTCTTTCTGTCTACCTATGATCTGGTACGCGCCTGGTTTTCGCGCAGGAAGCGGGCGCAGCTGGAATCTGCAGCGCTGGTGCTGCCGGTACAGAAGGGGATTCAGCGCGCGGCGGTAATTGCCGGCCGGACCATCCCTGCCCGGCACATGCCGTTTCAGCTGATTATTCAGGTACTGGGGGCGATTGAAGCCCAGCAGGGGAGTCTGTACATAGTCGGCGGACGGCCGTATGCCCTGGAAAAGGCCGAGGCTAATCTGAAATATACCTTTCCAAAGGTACGAGTTGTGGGTCGTTTCCCTGGGTATTTTCGAAAAGGGGTTGAAAACTCCCTGCTTACTGCGGCGAGGAAATCAAGTCCGGATGTGCTGCTTGTCGGAACGGGTGTTTCCGGCGGTGACAAATGGCTGGTAAAGCACACAGATTCGCTTCCCAGCGGTATCGCAGTTTCTGCACCCCAGGTATTTCGCGTCTTTACCGAACAGCGCCGCCGTCCTTCCCGCTTTCTGTTTAATTCCGGGCTCAAAGACAGCCTGAAGGTGCTGCTGCCGTGGCATTGGCTGCGGATTCCCTTCTATTGTATTTTGGTATGTCGATTACTGATTGATAGAATCCGTCGTCGTTAGATCACCATAGCGGTTCTACATGGACCGTGAAAACTCCTGCAGCTTGAGATACTCGTATGTTTCCTGCAGCCGGCTTTGCTGGCTGCGGATTATGAGCCTGCCGACAAGCACGCGTACGGGCGGCAATAGCAGGAGTATTCCTATGAGATTTGTTATCGCTCCGGGAAAGATGAACATGACAGCAGCCAGAATCACTCCACCGATGCCGGCAAACTCTCGCTCCGGATACATGCCGTTACGGATCTTGCGTCTGAGCTGCCGGTTAAGTCGGGAAACCGCATTCATGGCTAAAATGAGAAGGAATAAGCCTGCCGTTGCAATGGCTGCCATTACTGCGTAGCTGCCCCAAAACCGTGCTGCTTCAATAATCAGTAGAATATCGCACAGCAATATCAGGGAAAATCCAAGCAGCAGCGAAATGAATCGTACAATGTAGCGATTATCGCACAGATTCAGCAGTGATCGTACGTCTAACATTTTTTCATGTTATCATAATACGGATACTTAGGCCAGTTTCTCAATTTTTTTTCTTGCAGTCGGTAAGAAATTATCCAATAATGGAACCTATGATTTGCATTTTCCTGATTAATGCTGATCCGACTGAAGAAGAGAAATATTGCAAACTGTTTCCTGTATCCCGATTCCGGGTCAAGCGATGGAAGGGATTTTGTGATGCTCATCAGGACCCTTCATGTCAACTCGTATCAATTTATGTGCAGTATCAGCACACCACGCAGCAGCAGAATGATATTCTTGCATATGTACATGCATGCTTCATCCCCATAATGGTAATCGGCTCTCCGTTGGCACCGGCGGAGGCTGCTCATTCCTGTATTCAGGCCGGTGCCTCTGATTACATTACCCCGCCGCTTGTTCCGCATCAAATAATTAAACGAGTGGAGTACCTGAGTGCACGTTACTGGGCGGCGCGCCAGCAGTCAGGCGGGGGTTTGCGTATATCAGAAAAACGGCCGTCACCGGCTCCTCATACGATGGAGAAGGTAGCGGCACAGATTGAACGCTATGCCGATCGTGATGAACCGGTAGTAATAACCGGTGAATCCGGTGCAGGCAAGGAAATCATTGCACGGAAGCTGCACAAGCGGTCCGTGAGGTCCCACGGTCCCTTTATCCCAATTAACTGCGGTGCGATTTCCGAGAGCTTGTTTGAAAGCGAGATGTTCGGTGTTGTCCGGGGTGCGTTTACGGATTCTCAGCCCAGACCCGGGGCGTTTTTGTCGGCGCATACCGGCACGCTGTTTCTGGATGAGATTGCGGAGATGCCGCTGTCGGGGCAAGCAGCTCTACTGCGTGTCCTTGAGCAAAAGCAGCTTCGTGCTGTCGGTTCCGACAAGCTTCTATTTGTAGACGCGCGAATTATTGCTGCGACGAACAGAAAACTCTATGACATGGTTCAAAGTGGCGGATTCCGGGAGGATTTATTCTATCGATTGATGGTCTTCCATATACATATACCACCGCTGAGAGAACGACGGCATGAAATACCCCGTCTGATTGAAGAGCTGCTTGCAGAGGATTTCAAGGGGACGGAGGTGAAGTTTTCACAGGAGGTGCTGGAGCAGTTTCAGAGATACTCATGGCCCGGGAATATCCGCGAGCTCAGGAATATTGTGCAGCGTGTTGTGGTCGACAGCGGTGTCGAGGAGATTCTGCCGCAGCATCTCGGACTTCTGGATACCGACAAGGCTCTATTTTATTAGCCGGAAAAATTGTACTTCGAAAAACAGGGCCTCTGATTCATCGACAGGGTCCATTATGGTTCCAAGCGGCTGGGCAATCAGCAGAAGTTGATCCCCGATTTCCAGCTGCCGATAGGTTCCGGCTTGATCTGAAATTCCGAAGTATGGAGCATGTTGAGGATCAAAGAAGGCGAAATAACCACGGACAAGCTGAATGGTTTCCTTATCAGTCCATTGTCCTACGGCTATTTCGACAATTACCTCAAAAGATTCCTTACTGTCGTCTATGATTGTAATCGAAGCAATAGTACCGTTGATAAGCTTGAGGCGGCCGTCGGCGGCAGGATCATACTGAGGGTCCTCCAGAGCATTGGCCATATTCTCCAGGGATGTATGCAAATCGAGATATCCCTGGAGATCTTGAAGGGTATCTGCAGGTAGTGTTGACGCAAATGCAAAAAGCAGCAGCACAGAACAGATTAGGCGTTTCATAACTTGACGCTCCTTAACGAAAAGAATAGAAGGTTTGAGATAGGTGGTCAAGAAATGCACTGGACGGTGATCGGCGGGAGCGGGGGCATAGGAAAGGCAATTGTAACCACGGCGGTGGAGAAAGGCGGTTATGTACGGTTTACCGGTTCTTCGCGTGCATCCGTACAATCTCTGGTAAAGGGTCTGACCGGTAAGAAAGGTGTTGCCAAGGGTACCTCAATACGGTTGAAGGGCCGCGTATCCTTGTACCGGATGCTGCGTTTCCTTCGGAAACAGCGGGCTCCGGATGTCCTGGTTTTCGCATATGGGCCGTTAGTTGAGTGCGAACTCCAGCAAACCAAACCAGACTCCTGGATTCAGATGGCTCTGCATAACCTTGCATTTCCCGGGGCGGTGGTTTCAGGCATGCTGCCGAGGATGCTGGACAGGGGAACCGGTACGATTATTCTGTTCGGTGGAACCGGAACAGATGTCATACGCGGATACAGACGGGTTGCCGCGTATTCTGCGGCAAAAACAGGAATCGGTGTACTTGCTTCATCAGCTGCAGCAGCAATACAGGAGTACAGCAATTCCCATGAAGAATGTGATGTACGGGTAGTGTGTATTTCTCCCGGTTTTGTTGATACTGAATACCTGACTGATGACAAGCGGGAGCGTTTCAGCAGGCTGGCTGGCGAGAATGGTCTTGAATCGGTCTCTACATATGCTGAACTTGTGTGGAAGATAGCCCGAAGAGAGGAAAAGTTTGAAAATGGTGCTATAATAAGAGCGGAAACATACCGACTATAAAAAAAAGCCACAGATGGGGATATATTCGATAGAGTCTATGCCGGGTATTTGACAAAACCTTTCGGTGTTACTATCCTCAGATTACATAAGTAGGTAAAATATGGCTGAGTGGTTAAAAGGAGCAGCATGAACAACAATGATATTGTACCGGGCTTTGATGACGAGAAGGATGAAAGCCTAAAAATCAATCTCGAGGGTGTTGACTCATGCAAGACCTGTCTGGTTTTTCACTTGAACGGGTACATTGACACCTATAATTCCAATTTCTTTCAAAAGCGAGTATCGAAGGCGATTGAGGCAGGATACAGTCAGCTGATCTTTCAGTGCAGTGCTCTTAATTATGTATCAAGCACCGGTATCGGGGCTTTTACGGCATTTTTGAAAGCCTTGAAACCGAAGGGGGGAGATCTGGTATTGCTGCAGATTCAGCCGAAGGTATATGAGGTATTTCAGCTGCTCGGCTTCTCGCAGTTTTTCTCGATTAAGGATACCCTGGATGATGCCGTAGCGTATTTTAATGAAGGCAGCAAGCTGGAATCGACCTCGGTGTTCCCCAAAATTTTCAAGTGTCCGATTTGCTCAACTAAACTGAAGGCAACCAAGGCAGGCCGATTTCGCTGTTCGGAATGCAAGACTATTTTGGCGATTGATTCCGGCGGACAGGTTTTTCTCGGGTAATTTCCGATTGTTGTCTGCGTATTTTGCTGCGTGTATCTTTCGTGTTTGTAGTGTGTTTGTAGTGTAAACAAGGAGTTATCTTGTGGGATTTTTTGATCGATTTCGAAGGGTAGTCAAATCCAATGTAAATGACATGATCAGCAAGGCTGAGAACCCTGAAAAAATGCTGAATCAGCTGATTACAGATATGAATCAGCAGTTGATCGATGTGAAGAAAAGTGTTGCGGCGGCAATAGCGGATGAAAAACGCATCGAGCGACAGATGAATGAGCAGCTCTCGAAATCAGCTGACTGGGAAAGCCGTGCTGTGCTGGCGCTCAAGGCTGGAAAAGAGGATCTTGCTCGTGAAGCTCTTACACGGAAGAAAGAGAGCGATGATTATGCGGATCAGTATAAACAGCAGTGGGAATCTCAACATCAGGCGGTCAGCAAGCTTAAAACACATTTGCGTGGTTTGCAGCAGAAGATTGAAGAGGCTCAGCGCAAGAAGAATCTGCTCATCGCTCGTTCGCGCCGCGTAGAAGCGCAAAAACGGATCAATGAGACCATGGGCGGTGTAACAGATACATCCGCTTTTGAGGTCTTCGACCGTATGAACAAAAAGATTGAAGACATGGAGGCCGAGACCGAGGCGCTCGGCGAACTGGTAAACAGCGGAAGCACCGAAGACGATATTGAACGTCAGTTCCGCGCCCTGGAGGGTTCGCACGGCAGTAGTGCAGACACTATGCTGGAGGATCTGAAGAAGAAAATCGCTCTGGAAGCACCCAAGGATCAGCAGCAAGGCACATCAGAGACCGAGGATGATGATCTGGCAGATCTGAAGAAGAAGCTTCAAGATGAGGATTCCGCAAAGAAATAATCCTACTTCAATAATCTGGTTCTATTCCGCACCCGATCTATGCACTGAGATATCACTGCACAGGTCGGGTTTTTTACACTCTTTTGAATTGGTGTTTGCTCTTCCTGATCCGAAATTCTGGCCGTACACGACTGCAATTGTCCCGGCGGCCATGGACGTACCCTGCTGCTTTCTTCGGCTTTTCCGCTATGGAGGGGTACAGGAGATTGAAGCCGCACGAAGATTGGGGATGGACGATTATCTTCGACTGCCGATGAGCATGGCCGAGCTTGAATACCGGTTGGAGCGTCTTGTCCCGCCGGCTGGTATACAGTCCCTTCAGTGCGATATTCCCGGTATCAGTATTCATGAACAGTTGCTGCTCCAGATATTGCGGCAGAACCGCGGATTGCCGGTACAGCGGAAGGTACTGAATGAGATATGCTCCTTTCACCAGAAAAGCCGGGGACTGGATATGTGTATAACCCGATTACGTCGACGGTTGAAGAGTATCGGGGCAGATGAAAATATCCGTTCCCTGCGCGGGTATGGATATATTCTGGAGGCGGATGGCCGCAGCAGCACATAAATTCAAGGGTTTGCCTTTATGTCAACCATTATTGCTGTGGATAACATGTGGGAAAAAACTATAATGAGCGTCTATCCTTTACAGAAATTTACCCCCTGTGCAATTTTCTTGACAATTGTAGTTACAACTACATGTTGGACTTCTGTAAACTGTTTTATAGTAAGCATTTAAAAAATCCTGATTTGTGGCAGGCAATGTATCGATATAACGAAATTTGAGAAAATGTGCCTATATAAATGAAAGCTGGTCTAACAACTTGTGGATAACTTTGAAATTTTCTGAATAACATGGGCATAAAATGGGAGAAACATGAGGAGGCAGATATGAAGATTCAGTTGGGCTATTGTTTTCATTGCAATCATTGAACGGTCATGCTACGTTTTTCAGGTGAAAACTTCCCTGAAAATATTTGCACGTTTTTTGGCCGCTTGCGCTTTTGGAACGGGTATTATTGCTTTAGTCATTTTCACTGTGTCGGTGGGGCGTATCGGAGCCGGCATAGTGAACGAGGAATCTCGCCTGTGGCTGCATATGCTGCATGCATTCAGTCTGAGCTTGCTGCCGGGGTGGATACTGGGAGTTTTGCTTACCCTTTTTAGCGCTCTGCACGCATTACATAAAAGCCCTCTTCCTCTTCTTCCTGTTGCTGTCGGGGCTGCCGGAGTGTTATTTCTGTTTCTGTCACTGAGTATACCGCTGTATCAGCGAGTACGGGATGAGAATGTGCATATTCGTCTGCGTCCAATGCCCGGAAATGTATATCAGACCGGCGAGCAAACGCTGATATTCGGAAAGGTTCAGGGTATCTCGATTGGAGATATTCTGTACAGAAGTAAAGGAAACGCCAGTCCCTCATGGCGGTATATTTCCGAGGGGATTATCGACCCGCTGCAGAATGAAATTCTCCTGTCCGGACAGGACCAGTTTGATCTTGACGCCGTGAAAACCGCCCGCTGGGCATTATTCTCGACCCCTTCGGTACTCTCCGGTTTGCAGCGGGATCTGAACGGGTTAGTGACCTATCTCCTGCAAGCGGAGGTATGGGTACGTGCAATCCTGTCGGTGCTGCTTTCCGTGGTGTTTTTTTCCCTGTGGACACTGGTACGATTAACACGTTGGCCGTTATTAAATGCCATGCTGCTTTTTACGTGTGTTCGTATATTGCTGTTCCTTGCCGGGTTCCTGGTGGTACCTGAAACCCAAACATATATAGAGGTTGTATTGGGTCGGACTGAAATCTGGGTAGTCCCGGTAATCTTTCTATCGTTCCTTGCTACTGTCCTAATCGGGTGGGGTATGCTGCTGTCACCTTTTGCCACATGGTCCGAGGAGGTAAAGAGATGAGCGGTAAACCAATTGCAAGATTTGGTTTCTCCCTTCTTCTCTTCAACCTGGCCGGATATGCAGTATTCACGATACTGGCTATTCAGGATTTCTCGATCAGCGGTGTGGCTTCCCGATATATGGCAGGCTGGATAGCCGCTGAAAGCTTTGTTCGATGGTTTGATGCATCAGTCAGTCTGTCGGCAGCTGCAGCCTTACTGGCGTTTTCAATTGTTATTACCCGGCGACAGCTGCCTCGCGAGAGCAGCGAGGTCGTCAAACTCATGCAGAAGCTTGTTCTTTCGGTTTTACTGTTCACTATCGTTTTCTCTGTGTTTCAGTTCGCGGTGTATCCCCGGGTTGTAAGGGCCGGGGAGGAATATGTACTGCGTACGCAGCGGGTAGAGGCCTTGAGGGATTCAGCCGAGGCATTTGCCCGGGAGGGGGATATTGCATCTGCGGTTACGGCACTTCAGGAGTATCTTTCCCTGTGGGGAGAGGATGATGAGGCGCATCAGCAGCTGATTGAACTGCAGAGGGAGCTCATAATCACCTCGGAGGAGACGGAAGAGACGGAGGATGCGGTTCCATGGCTGGCGGTAGAGGAACAGCAGGCCGGGGATCTGGTAAACCGGGCCCGCAGGCTCTTTGAAGAGGAGGATTTTTTCTCGGCCCTGTTTTATGCACGGCTTGCCTATCGATTAAATCCGAGCCGGGAGGATATCGCGGGGTTTATTCAGCAGATAGAGCGGCAAATAGGCGCGGTTGAGCGACTGGATGAAGAGGGGCTTTCGGATGAGGAGCTTGCGGAGCGTCACCTGTTTCGGGAGAAACAACGGGGAATGGAGGCGCTGCTGCGAAATGATCCAGTTACCGCATACTTTATCTTTCAATCCCTGGAAGACGCATATCCGGCAGACCTGGATGTACAACGGTATTCCAGAATAGCAGTCGAGGGTGATGAGGAACTGGGTGTCCCCGGTGTTCAGGATATGACGTATTTTATATCCGAGGCACAAGAGATGCTGACGCTGCCGGGTTTTACCGATTTAACCTTTGTGCATACGTGGGACAACGAGGTCAGGGAGCTGCTGTATATCGGAAAAATGGTGTACGGTGCCGGCAATACCTATTTCAGAGATATTGAAAGTATAACTATGCTCCCCAGTGGTGAGGTAACCCGGCATTATTTCGCTCCCTACGGAAAACTGGTTTCGCAGAGCGAGCTGCCGATCTATATTACCCTGCATGGAATTCAATCACAGAATTCCGAGGTGCGTGAACTGCCGGTGTATTATTCGGGTGAGCCTTCGGAAGAACATGAAATGCTGATGAGGCTTGATATTTCAGTGAGGGATTTGGAGACCTTCGATACTATTTCCAATAGTCAGGGTCATACACCCCTTGATTTGTATCGTTCCATGCAGGTACTGCCGGATTACGGGTTTGATTCCCTGGTACAGGCTGTACATTTCCTGGCTGTTTTGCTGCGTCCGTTTACCTTTTTCCTGGTGGTTTTCTCGGCGATCGGACTCGGTATTCGCTGGCATGGAAGGTACTATGGCCGCTCTCCGGCAGCAGTATGGGTATTTGTACCGCTTCTACCCTTTTTCAGTGCGTATGTTGTTGATCTGTATGAATATCTCGTTCAGATTTTCGTGGGAACTGCAATCGGAATGTGGGGGTTTGCTGTGGGACTCACATTGCTGCTGGTTCTGCAAATAATTGTATTTGCGTCGGCTATGCTGTTTACTACGCGGGAGTGCATCGTCCGTGATTAAGCGATATCTCGGAAGGATAGTCGGTTCAGGTATCGGAGGGATTATCGGTCCGCTGGGTATACCCTTCGGATTTGGTGTGGGAGCTTTAGTAGATTATGCGGTAGCTGAGCGGCGTCGGTGGACGGAGGTCGTAACCTTCGTACAGACCGGGAATGCGAATCGCGTGAGCTATGCCGATGTCTATATTGCCGGGGCCGTATGTCTGGGTTTTTATCTTTCCCGTCGATATGATCCGGGTATTCTGCAGGATATTGAGGCGCTGCTGGGAGCGGTGTTCGGAGGTCGCGCTCAGCAGCGGAGCAGACAGCTGCTGACGTATCTTGAATATTCGGGAAATAATCCTGATTTGCCTCCGGTACTGCGTGCAATGGATGAGCGGCTTGCACCGGAACATCGTGACCGGCTGCGGGCCTTACTGGGACTGGGCCCCGGGAAACTTGCAGATCTGCCCGGTTCCTTTCGAAGTAAAGCGGCTCACGGCAGCGATGACGGAGACGAGCAAGCAGCGGAGCCAGTTGATCTTGCTACTGCATATCGCATTCTGGGTGTAAGTCCACGGGTAACGGACCGTCAGTTGAAGGCGGCCTATCGCCGCCTGGCAGTACAGTTTCACCCGGATGCTGCTGCTCCGCTGGATGAAGCCAGACAGGAGCAGAGTTCCGGTGCTTTTCAACGGATCCGCACAGCTTATGAATCGGTACTGGAATCCCGGCGTTCTATTCGGGCGCCGATAGACGACAGCCGTTCTACCAATCGTTCGTAGCCGCGTTCAATCTGATATACATTGTGAATCTCGCTCTGACCCTCTGCGCACATCGCCGCAATCAGCATTGCCATGCCGGCACGAACATCAGGGGACACGAGGACCGAACCGGTAAGCCGGGCCGGACCCGAGACTACTGCCCGATGCGGATCACAGAGGATGATTTGGGCTCCCATTGCGATGAGTTTGTCTACAAAAAACATGCGGGATTCAAACATCTTCTCATGTATGAGAATAGTACCGCCGACCTGTGTCGCTACAACCGTCATGATACTGGTAAGGTCCGGCGGGAACCCCGGCCATGGCGCATCATCAATCTTTGGCACCGCTCCGCCGAGATCATGATTTACCGACAGCTTCTGTCGGGAGGGGACGAATATGGTAGATCCGTCGGTTTCCCAGTGGATACCGAGTTTGTGAAAACCGATTTTCACCATTTTCAGGTTCTGGGGGGCAGCATCAAGAATTTCCAGTTCCCCTCTGGTAACCGCAGCCATACCTATGAGGGAGCCTACCTCCATAAAGTCGGTCCCAATGGAGAATTCGGTTCCATGGAGCTTTTTTACACCGGTAATCCGCAGGATATTCGAGCCGATACCCGAGATCTTTGCCCCCATGTCGTTGAGCATATTACAGAGGTCCTGTACGTGCGGCTCACTGGCGGAGTTTTCAATGATCGTTTCGCCCTCGGCAAGAGCCGCAGCCATAATGGCGTTCTCGGTCGCGGTTACAGAGGCTTCATCCAGAAAAATGGGCAATCCCACCAGTTTGTTGGCGGTCATCGTGAAGAACGAATCGTATTCGATGCGAGCGCCCAGACCCGAAAGAGCGAGAAAGTGGGTGTCCAGTCTTCGTCGGCCGATGACATCGCCACCGGGGGGCGGTAATACCACCTTGCCTGTCCGCGCAAGCATCGAACCAGCCAGGAGGATTGAAGCCCGCACGCGTCGGGCAAGCTGGGGCGGAATTTCATGGGTGGAGATGCTTGAAGCATGTACCCGCCAAACCCCCGGCTCGGTGTTTTCGGCTGATGCACCGATGGAACGTAAAATTTCCATGAGTACATGAACATCCTCAATATCGGGGATGTTGCGAAGGACTACCTCCTCCTCGGTGAGGAGGGTTGCTGCGATGCAGGGAAGAGCGGCGTTTTTATTTCCGCTCGCTTTAACCGTACCTTTAACAGGAAAGCTGCCGTCTACTACATAAGTGTGCATGCAGGCATTTTCCCAATCCTGCCGGTGTTGTCAAGATACCCCCGTGCGGGGGCTTGCCGTATGTTGTGGAACCCGTTAGGATTTCGCGCATGAGTAAGAACCATAATATGCTGGTATGTAAATTCGGCGGATCCTCCGTACAGGATGCCCCGTCTATACGGGAAACAGTTAAAATTGTTGCAGGAAGGGCTGCTGATTCAGCTCATGGTCCGGTTATTGTTCTGTCCGCAATGCGGGGTGTTACCGACCTGCTGCTGCAGGCTGCATCGGCGGCCGAGAACGGCAGCGACCTGGCTGGAAAGCTGCTTGCAGATATCAAAAATCGTCATAGCGCGACAGTCGCTGAGCTGATGTCGAATGAAACGGAACAGGCTGAGCTGCTGGAGCAGATGGAAGAACTCTTCTTTCAGCTGAACGAAATACTGCACGGTGTCGGTCTGCTGCATGAATGTACCAAGCGTACGAGAGATTATATTGTCAGTTTTGGAGAGCGGTTGAACTGTCTGCAGGTCTCTGCTTACATGCGCAGTCAGGGGCTGGACAGCGAGATGGTGGATGCCCGGGAGATGATTCGGACTACCGAGGAGCATGACGGCGCCACGGTGCTGTTTCAGGAGAGCTATGAACGTATTGTAAAGCGGCTCAAGGATATAAAAGGGGTTGCGGTTGTTCCCGGGTTTATCGGGTCTACTCATGACGGGGTTACTACCACCCTCGGGCGGAACGGATCCGATTATACTGCATCTCTGCTCGGCGCCGCTCTGGAAGTGGATTCGATCGAGATCTGGACCGATGTCGATGGGGTCCTGAGTGCGGATCCCAGGGTGGTAGAGGATGCCTTCCTGCTTCCGCAGGTAAGCTTTCGGGAGGCTATGGAGCTCAGCTACTTCGGTGCGGATGTAATACATCCGTATACAATGATTCCGGCCATGGAAGCCGGTATCCCCATCTACATCAAGAACACGCGAAAATCCGAGAACGAAGGAACGAAAATCTCCGATACCGCATCTGCCGGGCATCAGGTAATTACCGGACTGGCGAGCATCGGCGGTGTTGCACTGATTAATATCGAAGGCGGTGGAATGGTCGGAATACCGGGCTTTGCTGGCAGGGTTTTCAAGTCACTTGCAGATTACGGGATAAACATTATTATGATTACCCAGGCATCAAGCGAGCACAGCATCTGTATTGTGATTCGCGAGGATCAGGTCTCGAACGCCGTCCAGGCCCTGAACAAGGAATTGGCCAGGGAGCTCACAACTCATCAGATTCAGGAGTTTGACGTGATTGACAACCTGGAAATTGTCGCCGTGATCGGGGAAAATATGCGTGGCACCCCGGGAATTTCCGGGCAGCTGTTTAGTACCCTCGGCGACAAGGGAATTAACGTTCTGGCCATTGCACAAGGTTCATCCGAGATGAATGTATCATTTGTGGTGCACAGAGGAGAACGGGAGGTTGTGCTGCGTTCATTGCACGACCGGTTCTTCCGGAAAAGGAAATAAGTATGCAACTGAAGAGTACGAGCGGAAAGGCCCCTGAGGTTGGATTTCCGGAGGCCCTGTTCAAGGGGCTTGCTCCGGACGGCGGCCTGTATGTGCCGGTAACTGAAGCGGACCTCAGGGAAGAAATCCGGGCGCTGGGACCGGAGGATGATTTTGCAACGGTTGCTTCGACCATGCTGCACGGTTTGCTGGGGGATACCCTTGGTGATCCGGCCGCCTTTGCGAAGGCTACTTTTCCGTTTTCGCCTGAACTGAAGGATATCGGTAACGGTATCTACATACTGGAGCTGTGGCATGGTCCCTCGGCTGCTTTCAAGGATTACGGAGCCTCCTTCCTGGCCGCTTCGATGGAGCACCTGCTGGCGGATCGAAACCAGCGCGCAATAATCCTGACGGCTACCAGCGGAGATACCGGCAGCGCCGTGGCGCAGGCCTTTCATAACCGTGAGAATATCGACGTGGTTATCCTGTACCCCGAGGGCAGGGTCAGTCCCCTGCAGGAAAAGCAGCTTACTACCCTCGGCGGAAATATTCATGCATTTCAGGTGGAGGGAGCGTTTGATGACTGTCAGCGGATGGTGAAAGAGGCCTTTATGGATGAGGCGCTGTGTGCCCGTGTACCGCTTACCAGTGCGAATTCCATAAACATCGGTCGGCTGATACCCCAGTCGTTCTATTATGTATATGCTCACGCGCAGCTGAAAAATGAAAACGCCGGTGAGCGGATGTTTGTCGTTCCCAGCGGGAACTATGGCAATCTGACTGCCGGCGTGCTTGCCTGGCGCTGGGGACTTCCGGTTGATTCATTTACCGCAGCCACCAATGCGAACGATGTAGTCCCGGAATATCTCCGGACCGGGGTATACACCCCGAGAGAGTCGGTCGCTACCTGCTCAAACGCCATGGATGTGGGCAGTCCCAGTAACTTTGCGCGCCTGATGCATATCTTCGACCATTCCCTGGAGAAGGTCCGCAGCATGATCGACGGGGCAATGGTTACCGACGAACAGACCCTGGCAACAATGAAGCGCTATTACGATACTCGCGGGATATTCCTGGATCCGCATACCGCCGTTGGAGTAACGGCTGCCGAGGATCGCATAAAGGAATATACCGGGGGACGGATTATTGTGCTGGGAACAGCTCACCCGGGTAAATTTCTGGAGGTGGTCGAGGAGGCGGTCGGGGAAAAACCGCCGCTGCCGGCTCGTCTGGAATCGGTGCTGCATAAACCCGGGCATTCCGAGGCTATTCCGCCTCAGACGTCGGTGCTGAGGGATCGTCTGCTGACGATGTTTGCCTAAAGGCCTATTCTACCAGCAGGTTTACCAGCTTTTTACCATCCTGGTCCCGAAACGGGTTGTGGTGATTTTTCAGAAACCTCCGGTATACGGCACAGGCCCGGTAGTAATTCTCCGGGCCCCGGTAGGTTGCGCTCAGGTCGCACCGATACAGCTCAAGCAGCAGCGGAAAGAGCGGGTTGCGCATCAGCGGGGCGGCCCGGTGACCCGGCAGCCGGCTGAGTGCTCCGGGAAAACTGTGGTAGCGGATCAGCCAGACCACATCCTGTACTGTGGAGTGAGGAAAACCCAGATCACTGAGAAAGCGGTACGCAAGTTTCGCACCGATATCTGCATGAAGATGAAACCGGTGTTCCGCGGTCTGTTCGGCATGCGGCTTTCCGGCATCATGCAGGAGCACCGCCAGACCCACTCTGGGATCCAGTGACTTACGGTGGGTAAGGGCCTGAAGCGAATGCTGCCAGACATCTCCCTCGGGATGCTCGCTTTTTCCCTGTTCGGTATGCCGCATGGCATCGATAATCGGCCATAGCCGTGTAATCCAGCCGGCCTGCTGCAGGATATCCAGTCCGCGGTCGGCATTCTCGCCTGCCAGGATGCCTTCCAGCAGAATCCGCTGAGCTTCAGCCGGAATGTCTGCCGGTACCGTCTGAGAAACAGCACCGGGAATCAGCCCGGTTTCCGGTTCAAGCGGGAGCTGTGACAGCGCGATTGCGGTATAGACCATGTCGGTGCTGTGCTTTACCGCTGCTGAAAACACACCCTTTCGCAGCCGCTGATAGACCCCTCCCTGGTCGATAAATCTTTCCGTGCTCAGGTCATAGTGCCAGAGATCCAGGTCATTGTCCGAATGGGCGGCTGCCGCCGGGGGTGTTTCACTGCACTGAACCAGCAGGAGGTACTCCTCATAGGGTACAACCGCATCAATTCCCTCAAAGCCGATTTGTTCCGGGGAGTCGAAGATTTTCGCAATATCCACAAGGTCGCCTGCGATGCGGATGGTCGCGATGCGGTTTGGCGGAAGTGAAAGATAATGACCCATGGCTGATACCCCGGTGAGGTACACCGGCACAGGAAGGCGTTTGAGCTGATCTATGAGATTCATATCGACGATAACTCTTGCAAGCGGCTGCGCAGGGGATCCAGCGCGGCAGCCAGGGGGCGATCGCTCTGGATGAGATGCTCGTGATTTTCCGGAATGCGGTCTTCCGGAAAGATTGCGCGATGCTGGTCAAAATCCTTGGACCGCGATGCCTGGGCGCTGGAAATCATCTCATGCAGCAGCCCGGTAAACTCGGTTATCTCAGCCCGACTGAGGGCGATTGCTGCATCTTGCCGGGAAGCGTCCCATCGTTCCCACAACTCGCCGAATCTGATCGCCTGCCGGTAGGCCGCTACTGCATGTGCGATATCCCTGCGATAGACAATGTTTGCGCCGATACCCGGGCAATCAGCTGCGGTAATTATCCGCTGCTCACTTGAGGTCTGCTGCGATATGCGAACAAGCTGATCAAGCGCGGACTGGATGACAGCTCGCATTTCAGCGCGGAACGGGAAGGTGTTTATTCGATGAAGCCGGGCGTGGAAGCGGGATTGATGCTTTATCCAGTTGCGCAGGACCGCGAACATGTTATTGCGCAAGGTCCACCCGGGAATGAGGCGATTGCTCCCGGCGGGAATAAGGCTGGTTTCGGCTGCAGGGCCGTTATGTTCGGGGGCCTCGTATGCAACTTTTACAATGAGGGAAAACGGCATTTCCAGACACTGCGGGGAAAGGACCACCGATGTCGCGACTACCGTGTACGGGGCATTCTGGTAGTTGCCGGGAAACTGCACCGCACAGTCCAGACCGAAGAAAATCCCCTCTCCAATGCGAATTTCCTGATCGGCAAGACGGGAGCTGTGGTTGAAACCGATATTCGCCCCGTAGCCGATGTTTCCGCAGCCGCGGCTCCAGTCGGCTGCAATAAGCAGCGAGGCATGGTGCTGCCCGGTGAGGGGGCCGACAATGGAGGCTGTCACTTCTCCCTGCCCGAGGATGCTGCCGGGGCCGATTATGCTGTCGCGTACCACGGCGCTGTTTTCTGCGCCGCCGGTCTCCAGAATGCAGCTGCGGGTAACCCGTGCATGGGAGTCGACGCGGGCTCCCGGCTGCACAGTACTGTCGTGGATGATTGCACCGGGGCCGATAGTGGCGGTTGCCGGGATGTAGTCGCTTCTGCCGGTATCACTCGACGGCAGGAGTATCCCGCCGAGCAGTGCGCTGCGAAAAATCTCGTCGGCGGAGCGAACGCTGCAGCCGGGGCCGACATACACTCCGCGTATCAGTCTTGTATGAGAAACTCGTGAGGCGGCACCGAGGATGTTCAGCCGGTACAGATTGCGGGGGACCTCTCCCAGTGCGGTCTGTTGAGCCGTGTCGGGTGTGTGGTGTCGATGGCTGCGGAATTTTCGGACCCACTCGATAATCATGTCCATGGTGGTGTCGGGAAACAAGGCATATTGAATCGGCTGCGCCTCATTCAGCAGGCTCACAGGAGCTCCTTCGCTGAACGGGAACCCATCGGCACCGGGTTCTGCGTTGCTCTGAAACAGAACCGCGTTCGGTTCTATAAAACAGGCAGCTGCGATACTGCAGTCGATTATTCGTGCACCGGCTCCGATAAAGCTGTCGGCAATCCTGGAGTTGTGTATTCCGGCGGGCAACAGGGCTGCAGGATCATGATCGCTTACCGGGGCTTTCTGCTCATATTCCTCGATCAAATGCTGATGCGGTGTATACACCCCGCCCCAGTCCAGTCGAACCCTGCCGATAAAGGTCGTGTTACGGCAGGTCTCCAGCTGTGTCGGTTCGGAAACAAGTATCCTGCTCCAGTCCTGTGAGATACACCCCTGAGACAGGAGCTGGGAGATCTCGATCTCGGTAAGCGGCCTGAACCGGTCGGTAACCGGGTCGTCAGCAGGCGGATCGTGCAGGATTCTCAGGAAATCCGAGATATGCCGAAGGTGTTCGCGAAAAAAAAAGCCTGGGTTCATAACCCAGGCAGTATAAACCTCGAGTGCGGGCACGGCAACTAGCTGCGGCTGCCGCCGAATATCCGCAGAAAAAACAGGAAAAGGTTGATGAAATCAAGATACAGTTTCAGCGCACCCATAATGGACAGGCGGGCATAATCGGCTGAGCCGACATTTCCGCTGTACTGGTTACTCAGGCGAGCTATTGCCTGGGTGTCGTAGGCGGTCAAGCCGACAAAAATCAGCACCCCGGCGTAGGAAATAATCCACTCCAGGCCCGAGCTGCCAAGAAAGATATTTACCACGCTTGCCAGGATTATTCCCCACAAGCCCATGATAAGGTACTTGCCGTACCTGGTGAGATCCTCTTTCGTAGTCATTGCGTACAGGCTCATTCCGGCAAAGGTTCCGGCGGTAACAAAAAAGGTTGAGGCGATGGTGGTACCGGCGTATATGCTGAAAATAAAGGAGAAAATAATCCCGTTAAGCGATGCATAGAGCAGGAAAGCGCCGATCGCCGTTTGCGGTGCCATGCTGGTAATGCGGGATGAGAGATAGATAACCAATCCGAATTGCCCGATAATCATAACGATGAACAGAAACGGGGTTTGCGCGATTGCTCTTCCAAGTCCGCTGCCGGCTGTCAGGAATGCGACGCCGCCGGTCACGGCCAGGCCGAGCGTCATCCAGAGATAGACGTTGCGTAGTATTGAGTTGACCCGGACTTGAGCTCCGGTATAGCTGCGATCTGACATAATGTTCCTCCATATGTATATGTGTATGTGTCCAGTGCTGAAAGACCAATGAATCCTCTGTGATAACAATAATACAACAATTAATGTAACAATACTGTTGCAATACGTCTGCTAAAAAATCAATGTTTCCCACGATGCAGTATTTTTGGTATTCTTGGCAACCATGATGAAGCGAACAGGTGAGATGGTGCTGCGTCGTCCGGATGATATGCATCTGCATGTACGTCAGGGCGAGATAATGAAGGTTGTGGTTCCCGAGACGGCAAGGGTCTTTGCCAGGGCGATTATTATGCCGAATACCATTCCGCCGGTTACAACAGCCGATCGAGTAGAACGGTATTACCAGAAGATAAAGGCAGCAGCCGGGAGTTCCGATGCGGGCAGGGGGTTTGAACCCCTTATGACATTCAAGATACTTCCGGGTATGCAGCCGGATGATGTTCATGGTCTGAAGCATGCGGGGGTGCTGGCCGGAAAACTCTACCCGGAGGGTGCAACTACAAATGCCGAGGACGGGGTACATGAGATTGCCGATATCTATCCGGTTCTTGAGGTTATGCAGGATCTTGAGCTCGTACTGTGTATACACGGAGAAGATCCGGCTGTGTTCTCTTTGGACCGCGAGGAGGCCTTTCTCCCGACTCTTGCACGGCTGAGCAGTGATTTTCCCAGGCTGCGAATTGTTATGGAGCATTTATCGACCGCCGCAGCCGTGGAGGCGGTCAATCAGCTGCCGAATGTGTGCGGTACGATAACCCTGCATCACCTGGAACTCACCCTGGATGATCTGCTGGGAGGTGAATTAAAGCCGCATCTGTTCTGCAAACCCATTGTGAAGCGACCGTCGGACCAGGCGGCAATCCGGAGGGCGGCTGTTTCCGGCAATCCGAAATATTTCTTTGGGAGCGATTCTGCGCCGCATTCCATTCTGCGAAAGCAGGGGGACTCTGCGAGGGCAGGAGTATTTTCAGCGCCGGTTGCATTTGAGGGACTGTTGCGTTTTTTTGATCAGCAGAATGCGATGAACCGGTTAGAGGATTTTACCAGCAGGTTCGGTGCGGAGTTTTATGGCTTGCCGCTGAACCGGGATTCCGTGGTAGTGCAGCGACGGGAATGGATCGCCCCTGAGGAGATATCCGGTCTGCTGCCGTATCATGCAGGCAGCAGTTTTCCATTTCATGTGAGCGTAGTGTAAGAGGAGTGTATTGTGGAATTTATTCCGGCTATTGATTTACTCGACGGGGCTTGTGTTCGTTTGACCCAGGGCAGCTATTCTGATGTTGAACGCTATCAGGTGGATCCGGTTGAAACCGCACGCGGATTCGCCGCGCAGGGGGCTCGAAGGATTCATCTGGTTGATCTGAATGCCGCCCGCGGCAGCAGTGCGGATGAGCGCCGCAGCAACCGCGATATTATCCGCCGGATTGCCGCGACGGTAGACATTGCGGTTGAGGTCGGCGGAGGGGTTCGCAGCGAACAGGATGTCGCGGAACTGCTCTCGGCCGGGGTGTCCCAGGTTGTTGTCGGTACCACACTGGCGAAAAATCCGGAAGAGGTTGCCCGCTGGATTCGCCGCTGGGGTCCGGTGATCCTGGCAGGGATCGATGCCAGGGATGGTCAGGTCAAGGTCTCCGGATGGGAGGAGTCTTCCGGGATTACGGATATCGAGCTGGCGCGCAAGGCGGCGGAAATCGGCTGTGCCGGGATAATCTATACAAACATCGCCCGTGACGGAATGATGCAAGGTGCGGATATTGAATCTACCAACCGTGTCGCAGCAGCGGCCGGCATACCGGTTATTCTGTCCGGAGGAATTTCCAGCAATGATGATCTGAATTCGGTTATTGCCGAAGGGCATCCGTTAATAGCCGGAGTTATCTCGGGCAAGGCAATCTATGAACAGGCCCTCGATGTGAAAAAGGCCCTGGAGTCATGCCGGTCCAGCAGTAAAACCGCCGGACATGCACGAATCTGGAACTTCGACGGCCGCTGGTCGGCAGTCACCAACCGGATGCGCCCCGCACTGGTGCTTGATCAGCATGGCACTGTTCGAGCGGTAGTGCAGCAGAATCCGAAGGCGGTGTCGAAGAGTACCGAGCAGAGCGAGGTGTGGCATGTCCTGCCGGAGAACGGCCGGGTCCTGCCGGCCGGGATCGGGTCTCATCGGGTAACTGATATTACAGACCACGATAGCTGCGTAGAGATTCGGGCTGTTTTTTCGAAGGAGACTGCTGCAGCGGCAGGCGATGAAAGCGAGGCTGCCCGCATAGTGCCCGGGGATTCCGGGGAACCGGAGGCCGGCCCGGAATCAGTACTGAATGCACTGGAGATGGTTATCCGCGAACGCAAAAAAAAGCTCCCCGAAGGGAGCTACACGACGCATCTTTTTGCCTCGGGAGAGGAAAAGATCCGGAAAAAGACCGGCGAGGAGGCGGTAGAACTGATTCTGGCCCGCGAGAACCCGGAGATGATCTCCGAGTCTGCGGATCTGATCTACCACCTGCTGGTACTGCTTGCCCAGCGTGATATTCCGCTGAAGGATGTCATCCGCGAACTTTCGCAGCGATAAGATCCCCCATTTCGGAGGTGCCTGTTTTGCGGGTTCCCTCCGACGCGATATCGCCGGTTCGGTAGCCCTCTGATAATACGGCGCTGATAGCGTCGAAGATTGCCTGGTAGGCCTCGTCCCGCCCGAAACTGTATTTGAGCATCATTGCCGCCGACAGAATCTGGGCTATCGGATTGGCAATTCCCTGCCCGGCGATATCCGGTGCGGATCCGCCGGATGGCTCGTACAGCCCGAACGGTATACCGTCCCCGCCTGAACCGGCGATGGAAGCACTCGGCAGCATTCCGAGCGAGCCGGTGATCATCGCGGCCTCATCCGAAAGGATGTCGCCGAACAGGTTCCCGCACAGGATTACGTCGAACTGAGACGGGCGTACGACCAACTGCATTGCGGCGTTGTCAACGTACAGGTGTTTGAGTTCCACATCGGGATAGTCCTTCGCAACCTCCAGTACGGTTTTTCTCCAGAGTACCGAGGAGTTCAGCACGTTTGCCTTGTCGATTGAGTGGAGCAGTTTGCCCCTGCTGCGGGCAGCCTGGAAGCCGATATGTGCAATGCGCTCTATTTCCGGTTTTGAATACACCATGGTATCAAATGCACGGTCGTTGTCTATTCCCTTCGGCTGCCCGAAGTAAATCCCGCCGGTAAGCTCGCGCACAACCAGAATATCGAGTTTCTCCCCGATGATCTCCGCCCTGAGCGGTGAGGCGGCGCGCAGCTGCGGAAAAATAATAGCGGGGCGAAGGTTGGCATAGAGCCCGAAGTGTTTGCGAAGGGGCAGCAGGGCTCCTCGCTCCGGCTGCTGTTCCGGGGGCAGGTTATCCCATTTCGGTCCCCCGACAGATCCAAACAGAATGGCCTGGTTCTCTTCACAGATCCGTAAGGTGGAATCCGGCAGCGCGCTTCCATGTGCGTCTATGGCGGCACCGCCGACCAGTGCCTCGGTACGGACACAGCGGATACCAAAGCGTGATTCAACTGCATCGAGAACCTTGATCGCCTCCTGCATTACCTCCGGTCCAATGCCGTCTCCTGACAGGACGGCTATCTTATACTCCTGCATTATTATCCTCCAGGGCGCTAAGACTAAAGCATGCAGGGAAGCATGACAAGGTATCCACAGAAATGCAAATTAGGTAATATGTCCTATAATTTAATCAGTGATACTAGTATACTATCAACCAGAAAATGGATTATCAAAGGGAGTTTGAAATGGATAAATCAGCAATTGAAGCGGTCGCAGCCGCGGTACGCTCACTCAGTATGGACGCTGTACAGAAGGCGAATTCCGGTCACCCGGGTTTGCCGATGGGTGTAGCGGAGTTAGGTGGATTACTCTATGGGGAGTTAATGCAGCATAATCCGGCTGATCCCTCCTGGACCAACAGAGACCGATTCGTGCTTTCTGCCGGTCATGGGTCCATGTTTCTGTATTCACTGCTGCATCTTTCCGGCTACGATCTACCCCTTGAGGATATAAAGCAGTTTCGCCAGGTCGGTTCAAAAACACCGGGGCATCCCGAGTGGGGGCATACAGCCGGTGTAGAAACCACTACCGGTCCGCTCGGACAGGGTTTTGCCAACGCAGTGGGATTCGCCATTGCAGAATCCATGCTGGCAGCACGATTTAATACGAAAGAGCATGCTATCATCGATCATTACATCTACTCGATTGCCGGGGACGGCTGCATGATGGAGGGAGTAACCTCAGAAGCCGCCAGCCTGGCCGGGCATCTCCAGCTGGGTAAGCTCATTGTGTTTTATGATGACAACCAGATCACTATCGACGGTTCTACGGACATTACCTTTACAGAGGACGTCGCAGCCCGGTTCCAGGCATACGGATGGCATGTGCAGAAGGGCGATGCATACGACATCGACGGAATTCGGGATATGGTTGCGGAGGCAAAGAAGACAACAGACAAACCTTCTCTTATCTCTCTCCGCTCCATTATTGGAAAGGGTTCCCCGAACAAGGCCGGTACCCCCGGTGTCCATGGCGCCGCTCTCGGCCCTGACGAGGTTATTGCTGCGAAGATCGAGCTTGGGCTTCCGAAAGACGAGCACTTCTCGATTCCGCAGAGAGCGGTTGAATTCTTCAAGGAGCGCCGGAGCGAACTCTCTGCCGCACAAGCCGAATGGCAGAAAAATTTTGACAACTGGGCGAAGGCAAACCCCGGCCTCAAGAAGGAATGGGATGCCTTTCACCGGGGACAGCCACTTAAGGGCATACCGTTTCCGAAGTATGATGTGGGTCAGAGCGTTGCTACGCGCTCCGCTGGTCAGAAATCAATGCAGGCTGTTGCCGAGGCCTATCCGAACCTGGTAGGCGGATCTGCCGACCTGGCTGCGTCAAACAAGACCAAGTATGCGGGTGCTGCCGAGTATTCCCCGCAGCAGAGAGACGGCGCTATTATTAACTACGGTGTACGGGAGCACGGCATGGGAGCTATCTGTAACGGAATAGCCCTGTACGGCGGCTTCAAAAGCTTTGCTGCTACCTTTCTGGTTTTCTCGGATTACATGCGTCCCAGCCTGCGGATGGCCGCGATTATGAACCTTCCATCCATCTTTGTATTCACCCATGATTCGATCTATGTTGGTGAGGATGGTCCCACACACCAGCCGGTAGAGCACTATGCAGCGCTGCGTGCAATCCCGAATCTGCATTTCTATCGTCCCGGAGATGCAGAAGAGACCAACCTTGCGTGGCAGATGGCGATGGAGCGGAATAACGGGCCGGCAGTTATAGCTCTGACGCGTCAGAATCTGCCGGTATATGCCAAGCATGACAGCGACTGGGGCATCACTATCCGGAAGGGTGCATACATCGTCCATGAACCTGCAGGGGAACCGGATATAGTCGTTGCGGCGACCGGTTCGGAGGTATCGCTTGCGCTTGATGCCGTTAAGATTGCCGAGAAGAGCGGTCTGAAGATCCGCGTAGTGTCGATCCTTTCGCGTGAGCTGCTGCTGCAGCAGTCGAAAGAGTTCCGGGCGGAGCTCTTCCCGTCCAAGGCCCGGGTTGTGGTCGCAGAAGCCGGTATCTCACTGGGATGGGAGTTTCTTACCGGCGGCAGCACGGAGGATATCTTCAGCATTAATGATTATGGAATTTCCGGAGAGGCTGGTGAGGTTGCGGAAAAAATCGGCTTTACCGCCCAGCGACTTGCGGAACTGCTGGTCCGCTAAACAGTCGCGTTAATGGTAATCCAGCTGCCGTAGTATGCTGCGGCAGCTTCCGCAATCGGATGTGCCATAAACTCGAATATTCCGCAGTTATCGGTCGGCATGAGGGGCAGCCATTGCGGCTGTGCCCCTATGCTGGTTTTGATAATCCACTGAATGAGACCGCCATGCGTAACAACAACGATATGCCGCTTGCCTTGATTGGCGATGTCTATAATCGTATTCCACACCTCAATCGCACGTTCCCACAGTGAATCTATAGACTCTGCCTCGGGGACCCCTTCCCAGCTGTCTCGCAGAAAGGCCCTCCACTCCTGCGGATATTCACGCTCTATCTCGCGTATCGTCATACCGGTAAAAATTCCGGTTTTGAGCTCCATAAGCATGGGTTCAATCACGGGTGCGGGCATATTGCCTCCGGCCGAGAGGATCTCGGCTGTTTCCTGAGCCCTGAGAAGCGGACTTGTCATTACATATTCAATTCCTCGATCGGAAAAATATGATGCTGCGGATTTGCACTGCTCCCGTCCGAGCTCGGAAAGGGGATAATCCTTCTGACCTTGCAGAATTCCCTGGGAGTTTCCCTCACTCTGGCCATGCCGGATAAAGTAAACCCGAAGGCGTTTTTCGAGCGACATAAAGTTCGGTAATCTGTGCATATCTGGATCCCCCTGGGTTAGAATCGGTAGATTATTTCACTGCTGGTGGAATCCTCGAAGAATTTAATCATTGCGGTGTTCGAGGCCTGGTGGTAAAAGGTGCCGCGTGAATAATTCTCGAAGCTCGGGTCCGCCGGCCATTGATACCCGAACAGGTTCAGGCTTTGGTACTGCGGCAGGCCATGGATGTAGATATAATGTGTTCGCAGCCGCGGTCCTGCCAGTTGAAGGGTAAGGCTGTTGTTCTGATTCCGGACGGAGGAAAACTCGACCACACTGTAGATAAAGCTTCCCTGGCCAAGCTCGTCGTAGAGTGAGATTGCCTGCGGGTACGCGTCGTTTGAATGAATATAGCGGTAGATATCCTCGGGTGCAATCAAGCCCTCGCGTTCAATGATTTCATCGTCATTTGTCAGCAGCAGTGCAGGCAGAAAGCCGAGGCTGTCGGCTTCACGCAGAATCGACTGAACCATCGTGCGTCCGATTCCGGTTAGCTGATGATCATCTTGTC
Organism: uncultured Spirochaeta sp.; assembly: GCA_964486425.1. Taxonomy (GTDB): domain Bacteria; phylum Spirochaetota; class Spirochaetia; order DSM-27196; family DSM-8902; genus Spirochaeta_B. Next base: position 28,986 of record CAZANF010000002.1, read on the forward strand.
TGGAGCCAATCTGTGTGAGAGAGATCCCGGCACGCAGTGAGAGTTCGCCGTCGATTTGGCCGGGTGATCCCTCCAGATAGATCTGGTTCGAGTTCCGGAAAAGGCGATCCAGCAGCATCGCGACTATCGGCTGCTGCCGGCTCGCAAGCGTCTCGCGAAGTTCCTGTGGCATAGCCTCATCGTAAAGGCTGTTCTCCAGTAATCCGACAAGTCCGGCTGTTTCAAGGGATTCAAGCTGAATATCGGATATATATGCCGGCAGCTGCTCCAGGAGCTCTTCCGATCCGCGCAGAATGACCCACTCCACAAGGCCCGGATCATGCAGGGGGCGAGTGTCACCGCTCTCAATAGCTGCTGATAATCGGCTTACCCGCTGCTGATCCTGTTCCTCCATTGCGGCACGATTCTCCCTGAGGTTTCCCAAAAAGACGGAGGATCGGTAGGAAACAGCGTCCGGGTGACGATCCGCGGCGGTGCGCATGGAATTAAATGCGGCGGTATAGTCGTTGCGCGACCAACTCTCGGCCAGGTAAGATATCAGGGCCTGCTCATTAAACTGGGGAGAATCATTCGGACGCCTCCAGGTACTTGTTCCTGCATCAAACCTCGTTGTTCGCCAGCCGGTATATGCGGTATCGATATATGAACCTACATCAGCCGTATACGACTCTTCCGAGACGCGGATTTCTTCTGATTCATACCAGGGCAGCGCGGTCTCTTCCACTGTCTCCTGTTCGGATGATGCGATTCGCTCCGTGCGGACGTAGCGGATGGTCTGTCTGCCGACATTGCCTGGAAGGGTGAGTGTGCCCCGGTCTGCATTCAGTACCGCCCGGGGGGGGAGGGTCAGAAGAAAAACATCGCTTCCAGTATCAATTGAAAGTACGGCGAGATTATCGGTTTGCTCTACTTGTGAGCCATCAATCAGATTAACGGGGATAATTATCTCGGCAACCGGCTGCAATGTCTCCGGAATTGAAGGAATGATGCGCAGCTCTCTGTCACCCTGGGTAATGAACTGGATCTGGAATCCTTCCTGAAAGAGGACGGTGAATCCGTCATCCAGTGTGTTGTATCCGGTCACGCGAAGCCTGCGTATATCCTGGGCAGGGCCGACGACCTGTATGGAGGAGCGACTGAAAAAGGGAAAGTTCAAACCCTCATACTGTACATCAAGCTGGGAAATGCCTTGCTCGCCGCGGGTTACTTGAAGAGATCCGCGTAACGAGAGGCGATCGGATATGTGTCCAAAGAAGTCAATGTCCTGGATGTGCCAGCTGATCATTGTGCCAATAAAGAGCACATGGAGTATCGGAAAAATAAAAACCCATACCCGCAATTTTTTCATCATGTTCGTAGAATACCACTTCCCTACATTGTGAATCAAGGAATCATCCGGACATGCGCCTTGTACTATGGCAATGATGTATGTAATATACTCTTCATCTATGATAACTGTTCTAAAACGACGATTTTTCGTCATGTTGTGCCTATCGGGTATAACTGCAGTATTACTGTTTTCATGTGCAACTCCGCCCGAGTCTGCAGAGACGGTTCCATCGGATGAACCGGAATCTGAGGTAAGGCCGGAAGATCCGTATCAAGATATCAGCTCCATGGTGCAGGCCGATGATCCTCAGGCAGCAATCGCTGCTTTTGAGCAGGCTGAGTTACGTGCCCCCGATGATCCTGCTACCATGGTGCTGCTTGCCAACCTGTATGTTATGAACGGGCAGCTGGATGAAGCTGAGGAAATACTCGAGCAGGTGCTTCTGCAGGACCCGGAAGAGGCGGACGGACTGTATTCTCTGGCGATGATACGGATTTCCCGTGGAGACAGCCGGCAAGCGCGTGAGCTGCTAATGCAGGCAGTGGATGCAGATCCGGATCACGCCGATGCGCATGCCGCTCTTGGTGAGATATTGCTGCAGAATGATTCCCTGCAGGCAGCACAGACAGCGTTTGAGAGGTCTCTGGAGAGTGATGACAGCAGTTTTGTTGCCAGGATCGGGTTGGGAAACGTGTTCTTGCGCAAAGAGGAATACCCCGATGCAGTAGATCAGTTTACTGCGGCACTGGAAATCGATCCGGCCTATTCCTTTGCGTATGCTGATCGTGCGCGTGCCCATATCGCGATGCAGGATAATGAATCCGCGATTCAGGACTATACTGCAGCAATTGAGCTGGAGCCTGATTACGCCTTTCATTACCTGGACCGGGGACGGGTATATGTCCGTATGAATCGCCCGGAGGATGCATTGCAGGATTATCAGCAAGCCCTGGAACTGCGGCCGGATGATTTCTATATACATGCTCAACTGGCCGATGTTCTGTTTGCTCTCGGGCGTACCCAGGAGGCCTCGGACGCCTATGTAGAGGTTTTAACCCTCCGTCGGGATTACCACCCCGCCTTTCTGCCGCTGGCGGTGGTCAGTTTTAACCTGGAAAATTTTGATCGTGCCTATCGTTTCTTTCATCAGGCGTTTCAGCATGATACACAAAACCCCGGCCTGGCTATCGCCGCGGCATTATCCCTGAAGATGGATGAGCGTGAACAAGAGGCTCGGGAGTATCTCAATCAGCAGGGGAAGGATCTGCCGCGCGACGGGGCGATATGGGCGGTATCACGCTTTTATCAGGCCCCCGATGCCGACCATCATGTTACGGGGGCGCTGCAGGACTTAGGCCGGGATGAGGATATACTTCGCACCCAGCTTGAGTTCTACATAGGAGCCCAGTATCTGCTGATCGGTCGTGAATCATCTGCAGCTGCCTATCTCAGCCGTGTGGAAGCCACGCAATATACCGGTCTCCCGGAATATCGTATGGTGCACCGGTTATTGGAGCGTGTGCAATGAGTCGATTCTCCGAGCTGCTTTCGGTGCTGGATGAAACCCGTCCTGTGCTTATCCAGGCTCATGATTTCCCGGATCACGACGCTGTCGCCACGGCTTTTGCGCTGGGGCGACTGCTGGAAACCCGCGGTATACAGGCAACCCTGTGCTACGGCGGCGATATCCAGAGCGACAGCCTTCGGGAGGCAATCGAGCGGCTCGGGATTGAGATCTACTCCAATTATGAGCTGAAGCAGCGGCAGCCGGAGCTGTCCGAGGCTCAGATTATTATAGTCGACGGGTTTGTCGGAAACTCCAATATATCGGGTATCACCGGGTCTGTGGTCGCGGTTGTTGATCACCATGAACCCCCCGATACCCCTGATCTTCCTGCCTTTGATATTCGCCCCGGTTACGGATCCTGTTCCACCATTCTGTACGAGTATTATCATGATGAGGATGTGGTAGTTTCCCGAGAGGTTGCGACGGCGCTGCTGCTCGGTATTATGATGGACACCGCTTTTATGACCCGTGGTGTTTCTCCGATTGATCTGGAGGCCTTTACCTTTCTCTTTTTTCGGGGGGACTGGCAGGATGCCAGCCGAATGCTGAAAAACTCGTTGTCTTTCAATGATCTTGGGGTCTTCCGCGAAGCGATTAACGAGGTGCTGGTAGCCGATGATTTTGCATATATTCCGATCAAGAAAGAATGCACCCCGGAGGTCATGGCCCTGGTGGCGGATTTTTTCCTGAATATCCGCGAAATCCATTTTGTGGTAGTTCTGCAGCAGGACCGTGAGGATTACCGGCTCTCGGTGCGCAGCGAGGACAGCAAGAGCCCGGCCGGAAAGGTAATTCGCGCGGCACTCGAAGGAATAGGCAGCGGAGGCGGACATATCCATATGGGCGGCGGCATTATCCCCCATGACCTGTTCCCCGGCGAACAGGGGCTGCGGCTGCGGTTTCTTGAAGCGCTGGGGCGTTCACAATAGCGCGCTGCAATGTGTGTTCAATATTGTTCAATATCAAGGAGACAAGATGTTTACTGTAGTGCATGAGAGCGACACCATTACGCGTGTCCAGCTGGATGGTCGCGAAATCATCCTGATCGGTACCGCGCATGTATCCCGTGAGAGTGTAGATCAGGTTCGCTCGATTATCGACGCCGAGCAGCCGGATCAAATCTGTGTGGAGATAGACCAAAGCCGCTTTCAGACCCTTTCGCAGAAGAACCGCTGGCAGAGCCTGGATATCGCCCGGGTGCTCAAACAGGGCCGCGGGTTTCTGCTGCTGGTAAACCTGGTGCTCAGCTCGTTTCAGCGCAGGCTTGGTACCGATCTCGGGGTGAGCCCCGGCGAGGAAATGCTGGCTGCAGTGAATGCCGCTCAGGAAAAGGATATTCCCTTCCGACTCTGTGACAGGGAGATTCAGGTTACCCTGCGCAGGGCATGGAGCAGAACCGGTTTCTGGGGAAAAAACAAGCTTCTGGCCGCACTTCTCAGTGCCGGGTTTTCCCGGGAGAAGTTTACCGAACAGGAAATTGAAAAACTGAAGGAAAAAAGCGAGCTGCACGGCATGATGGAGGAGCTTACCGAGTTCCTGCCGCAGGCCAAGAATGTGCTGATTGATGAACGCGACCAGTTCCTGGCGGTGAACATCTTTGATGCACCCGGTACCCGGATAGCTGCGGTCGTCGGGGCCGGGCATGTGCCGGGTATCCTGCGATGGCTGGAAGACCTCAGCGCCGGCAAGGCCGATGACGACCTCACCGAGATAAACTCCATCCCCCCGAAGAAGAAAATTGCCAGGGCCCTGCCGTATGTCATACCACTGCTGGTGATTCTGCTGATTGGCCTGGGATTTTACCGCTCCGGTTTTTCCGGCGGAATGAGCGGACTGTACCACTGGGTGCTGGTGAACGGCAGTCTGTCCGGTCTCGGGGCGATTGCTGCCCTCGCACATCCGGTAACGATCATTTTAAGCGTACTGGCAGCACCGATTACCAGTATGAATCCGACCATAGGGGTAGGTATGGTGTCCGGCCTCATGGAGGCGGTTTTCCGAAAACCCCGGGTCGAGGATTTTGAGCGGCTGCAGGAGGATGCGCTGTCACTGAGGGGATTCTATCGCAACCGTATTACCCGAGTACTGCTGGTATTCCTGTTTACCTCAATCGGCAGCTCGATAGGTACCTTTATTGCAATTCCGCTGCTGTTTCCTGCAGCTGTTGGTTGATTGAAGCGTTTCGGCTGATTCGGAGTTTAACGCCCGGTTTCGATATAGCGGGCAAGTACAAACAGATAGTCCGACAGCCGGTTGAAAAACCGCTGTGTGCAGTAGAGGTCCTCGTGGTGCAGGTTGG
>CAZANF010000003.1:0-32067 GCA_964486425.1 uncultured Spirochaeta sp.
CCTGAAGAATCTCCGACGGCTCATCGTCAACCGGCGGTTGAGCATCGCTGCTCTCCAATTCCTCAGCCACACGCTGTTCCAGGCTTTCGCGCTGCTGCTCCCATCTCTCCACAGCTGCCAGGAGCGCATGCTCCTTTTTCTCGACATGAAGCAGAAGACGCTCAAGATTGGTATACAGTCGATCCAGCCGAATCGGGTATACAACTGTAGGCTGTATATAACCCGCTTCCGCATACAGCTGCTGGATTCGGATTAAGTCCGGATGATTATATTCCAACAGGTCGGCACTGAGTGTTGCTATGCCGCAGATGCTAACCATCATCTGAACGCAGATTATTCGTATTACCCTTTTCATTACTCCCCCGATATATACATTAACGGCATATTCATCAGATACAATTATATCGGGAAACAGCCTTCATATTCCAAACGGCTTTCCGATATCAGGAAAACATGCTACATACTACTCAATGAAATTACCTATTCCGTATTCAATTACTCATATCACACATTCAATCGTTATACCTATGGTGATCCTGGCATTGCTCACACTGACAGGTTGCACAGCCCCGACACCTATCAGTGAATCCCGGTTAAAACTCGGCACCAATATCACCATAACAGCCCACGACACTCCCCCTCGCGGGACATTCACTGCCGTCTGGGACAGAATCGACGAGATTGAGAAGCTCATGAGCATTAACTCAAGCCGGTATACCAGCACTGAGATCATGGAAGTGAACCAGGCGGCCGGGGATCATGCGGTAGAGCTGTCAGCCGACAGCATGCATGTCCTGCAGACCGGGATAGATATTGGAAGATTGTCGGATGGAGCCTTCGATATTACCATCGCTCCGCTGGTTCTGCTCTGGCAAGTGACCACAGATGATCCATCGTTACCTCCCGAGGACGCAATTGAGGAAGCTCGCCGTCTAGTCGATTATACCGAGGTACAGATTGACGGAAACGCTGTTTTCCTGCCGGAACCCGGCATGGGGATTGATCTGGGCGGGATTGCAAAAGGGTATGCTGCCAATGAGGCCGCCCAGATACTGCGCGAGAATGGAATCAACCATGCGGTGCTGGATTTCGGCGGCGATATAGTTGCCGTCGGTTCAAAGCCTGACGGCTCACCATGGCGTGTCGGACTACAGGACCCGCAGCAACGCAGAGGAAACCTTATGGGGGTAGTCGAAGTCAGCGACAGTTCAGTGGTGACCTCCGGGATATATGAGCGTTTTTTTGAGCTGGACAATATCCGCTACCACCATTTATTGGATCCAGCAACCGGCTATCCCACCCGGAATGAGCTTACCAGCGTCACCGTTATCACTACTGATCCAACTATTGCAGATGCTCTGTCCACCGCTGCATTCGTCCTGGGTCTGGAAGACGGATTGCAGCTCCTCGAAGAACAGGAGGGAGTCGAAGGGATATTCATCGACCATAACCAGCTGATCCACCTGACCTCAGGAATCCAGAACAGCTTACGGCTGTTAACATCCGAGTATACAATCAACTGCTCAGACTGCAGTACAGAAAATGAGTGATCCGTATTATGGTGCAAGCTCCCGCTGAAACCGCGGCGGGAGCATGCCGACGGTATTTTCATACAACAGTATTCGCTCAAGTATTCCCTGCTCGTACATCCAGAAATTGATACTGGATATGTCATTGCGGGTCGGTATCCTGGAGAGATCAAACTGATGCCCCGCGACATTGGCCAGTTCACCAGCAGAGTAACGATCCCCTGACTGATCGGCAAGAAGCTGTATCCATCTGTCATCCCCGTTCATAGTTTGGACTGTCCGATTGTACGCACGCAGGAACTTGCCTACACTTTCGCCTCGCAGCAGTGCAGACTCGGTAAAGACAAACACATCTGTTTCAATATCCAGCACGCCGCTGTCGATTACCATCTCCATACCACGACTCTGTGCAACACTTCCCAAGGGCTGCGGCAGTACTGCAAGAGAGATATCACCCTGCTCAAGAAGATTGAGCCGGGAAAATGGTTCGGGTTGAATGGTAAGGGTGATTTCTTCAAGGGATATCCCGGCGCGGGTGAAAAACTCTTCAGCGATATAATCTGATCCTGCATATTCACCAATGGCCAGGTCGAAAATATGTGCCGATTGAGCCAGCCCCTCCAGATCCTGTATACCGGATTCCCGGGTTGCATACAAACCATACGCTGATTCAGCATAACTGACGATTCGAAGATCCGCCCCTTCCTGAATTACCGATATTGCTGTGGTGATACCGATGACCGCCCCATCCAGTTTCCCGTTTTGCAGATCACTCTGTAATTCTGCAAAGCTACGATAGATGTGGATCTCCACCCCGACACCCTCGTCGAAGAAAAACCCATCTTCCTGCGCCAACAGCAGCGGTGCGGCATACAGAAGAGGTAGCGTACCTATTCTGACAGGTGATTCCTCAACGCTTCCGGCCGACCATGCTGCAGGAATCATATTCAGAAGAATAAGTACCAGACAGAACCGAGGCTTTAGATGATACCGCACGCCAATCTTTTCCATGAAATCATTATTCCGGTATATGGAAAAAAAAACCAGAGGAATAGTGCCGGCGTTTAGCTTTTCATCTTGCGTTTGTCTCGAATATAGATAGATTTCCCGGGGCCGTTACCAACACTGACCTCATTCAGTTCAAATAAGCCGATTGCCTTTATAAGATCGCCCAGCTTTTTGTATCCATAGTTTCTCGGATCAAATTCAGAGGATTTATTCGCCAGGTTCAACCCTACGGTAGCAAGATGCGCCCATCCGTTTTCGTCTGCAGAATCCTCGCAGGCATTACGCAACAGATTCACCAGTTTTGAATCCTGCCGCATCTCCCGGGCTGGTCTGGGCTTGGTTTCGGTTACTTTAGTGTCATCATCGATATCTACTGCCTTTTTCCGGAGAATCTCGATGTAGATGAACTTGTCACAGGCAGCGACAAAGGGTTTTGGGGTCTTCTTTTCCCCAAATCCATATACAAAAAGCCCGGACTCCCGAATTCGAGCACAGAGGCGTGTGTAATCCGAATCGCTTGAGACGATACAAAATCCGTCCAGATCACCTCCATACAGGATATCCATAGCATCGATAATGAGCGCGCTGTCGGTAGAGTTTTTTCCCGTAGTGTAGCCGAACTGCTGGATTGGCTGAATTGAGTACTCATTCAGCACCTCTTTCCACTGTTTTAAATTGGGGTTGGTCCAGTCACCATAGATCCGCTTGATACTTGCGCGACCATAATTTGCAATTTCTTCCATGAGACCCTGAATGACCGAGGCTTGCGCATTATCCGCATCAATCAGTACCGCCAAACGCTTTTGGCTGTCTTTATTATTCATATACTGCTATTTTAGAATTAGAATGAGAGTTATGCAACCTCCGTCCCTCTGCAGAATCATTTACCGCGACAGGATTCAGGGAACCGCTGTTTCCTGAATCCAGGCAAGATAGCTCTGCAGTCCATCTTCGGCATTAAACACAAGAAACTCCGGAACTTCATACGGATGTGCCGACGCAACATATTCTTTCAATGCAGGAACAGCTGATTGAGCAGTTTTTATCAGGAGGAGGTGTTCCGGTTCACAGCGCACCGCATGATCCCAATGAAAGTAACTGGTTACCCCTGAAAGCACCTGGACACAAGCCCCCAAGTGTCGTGCAACAATTCCGCGTGCCAGTGGTTCTGAGTTCTTCTGCGGAACGCTAACGACTATCATTACCACACCGGTTGTGGTGCTGCTCTGCTCGATTCTATCGGGGATCACCATGAATCACACCTTTTATTCATCCGTTTTTTCAACCGCTGCTTTAGCCTGCTGCAAGGATTTGCCCTGTTCACCGGTTAACGCCGTAACATCGTCTTCACTGAAAACCCGATCGATATCCAGAATAATAACGAAAGAATCCTCCTGCTTTCCGATACCTTTTATAAAGCGATTGTTGATTGAGGTACCGATCTGCGGTGCAGCTTCAATTGTGGAGGAATCGAGGTCGATAACCTCTTGCACCGAATCTGCCAGGGCGCCAAGAACTACCGATTCGCCGTTCATGTTGATTTCCATGACTACTATCGCTGTATCAATGGTCTTGGGGGTTTCATCCATATTAAATTTCAGCCGTAAATCTACCACAGGGACAACACTTCCGCGGAGATTAATTACACCGCGCATGAAATCCAGGGTTCGCGGCACCTTGGTAATCTTCGTATATTCCAGGACCTCCCGGACACGATGAACCTCAATACCGTATTGTTCCCCCTCCAAGGTAAATGTTAACAGCTGAATTCTGTTCTGTACTGCAGTATCGCTCATGGATAACCTCCTTCACATAGTATAGGTCGACTTCATTGCATTTTCAAAGGAATTACAGCGGCGTAATTTCTATAATTGTCTGCCGGTTGAAAGCTTCTCACGCATTCTGTCCCTATCTTTTCCCTGAATTCCAGCCGTGTCCATTGCAGTTTCGGTATCTGCCGTACCATTAACGATCATCTGCACAGCCGCAAATTCACGAGCCGAAAAGGTAACCGCTCCCCGACGATGCTCCTCGAATGCGGCAGTTGCCACAGGACACACAGCTTTGGCTATCTCCAGCATTACCTCTGCATAGACGCGGATTTCATACTGTGCATGCGCATCCAGACGCAGGCGTAAAAAATGGAACAGGTTATGCAGATCAATCTGCCAATACCATTCCGTATACAAACTTAGGGGAAGATTGATACGAGCCAGTTCGCGTGCCACTCCGCCATCGATGAGCTGCTGGTACGTCGAAAAAGCAGTCCGCTGTCCCTGCTCAAGCTGAGCTCGAATCTCTGTCACCTGAGCTGGATCAACAACCTCATTGCTCCGTCCCTGCTTGTTATCTTCGCTTTGCAGCGAGACCTTATCTGCATCCGGGAGGTAAAACTCATCCTTCATAACCGAGTAGCGACCAGATATCTCATTCAATCGCGCGGTACGATGACGGACCCATTGACGCGCGACAAAAATCGGCATTTTGGTATGGAAAGTAAGAACCACCTGTTCAAACGGTGATGTATGCTCGTTTCGCAAGAGATAGCGAATAAGACCCTCATCCTGTCGAAAGGATTTTGTCCCGGATCCGTAAGAAACGCGTGCTGCCTGGACAATACGGTCATCACTGCCCATATAATCAACCAGTCGAACAAATCCCTTGTCCAATACCGGAAACTCGTGATCCAAAAGAGCCTCTGCAGAGGGAACTACTGAATGTGCCATGCACCGAGCATATCACTACAAACCAAAAAACACTACTGCCTCCGGCAAATCAGGCTGCGCTCTTGGTACCCAGGCAGGTACATAGTTCCCTATTCAAGTAATTGGTCAGGGATTCCTCCCGGCATTAGCAAGGGACGGAGGTCGGCTAACCGCTGTTCATAATATCTCTGCCAGGCAGGATCCAGCTCGCCGGACTGAATGAGCGGAATCAACCGCCGAACAACTATTTCATCATCCCCTGTCCTGAAGTGCGTAATCGGCAGAGCCCGCACAACCTTCGGCTGCAGTCTGCCGGCGATCTGAGAAAGCTCGACCCGGTAAATTGCCGAATCCCCGGTATAAGCCCGCATCAAATTATAATCATCCGCTCCGAGGAACCATGTCTGCCCCGAGATGAAATTACCGGATGAATACAGGATAAGAGCCTGCGTCAGTGTATCTTTACGTTCCACGAACAGCTTTTCAACCGGCTGCAGTACATGGGGATGATGCCCCCACACTATATCCGCCCCTGCATGAGCCATGCGACGCATAAACTCCTGCTTGCGAGGACTCGGCTGCAGCACATACTCAATGCCATCGTGATAGGAAACAATTAAAAAATCCACTTTCTGATGAATCTCAGCAATCCATTCCAGAAAAGCCTCCCGATCTCGATTGTAAAACGCAAACTGTACCAGTTCGCGACCATCCCAGTCATTCAGCAAACCGGTGAGGGCGGTAAATCCTATTCGAAAATCCTCGATCTTGATGATTTCCAGTTCATAATCCGTCCCGGGAGACTCGCGGGTTCCACTGAAGGTTAACTCACGCTCACTCTTCTGCAGTATTCTGGTAATACTCTCCTGTGTAGCCCGTACACCGTCTACCCCGAAATCGGTGGTATGATTATTCGCCACACTAAAAATCGTAAATCCTGCGTCTATGGCTGCATGAACATAATCAGGATGCACATTGAAGGTGGGATAACTTGAGAGCTCGCGATCAGGATCGATCACGAACTCAAGGTTTGCAAAATTCAGATCCGAGTCCTTGATGACAGCAACAATATCTTCATAGATATGCGCATATCTTTGCATGCTGAAATTTGGCCGATGCGCCATAATGTCTCCAACAAAATGCATGCGAATAGAGGATGAAATCGGTTCAACCGGCGGAGGTAAAGATGCATCATTGGTCTGCGATTCCTCAGTGTGCTCATTCAAAAAACATCCGGCACACAAGAGGGCAATCACCAAACACATGAATGGATTTCGGTACATATTCTGCATAGTATGAGGCCGAAGGGGTAGCCTGTCCATTAAAAACAGACTATTTTAGTCTGCATGGAGCCATTTCATAAGACACTGTTATATATAGCGTTTATCAGCCTGTTCAGTATATCCGTACCGACACTGCATCTGGTCACGGCACAATCAGCAGCAGATCAGGATTTCTTTGAGCTTACGCATGTCGAGACCGATGACGGCGGATATACCTTTTACGCTACTAACAACCATATTATCCCGATTTATGTCCATTTAGCCTTTCCGCAATTATTCGGACTGGAAGCAGACCGTCCGGTACCAGTGGAGGTTGTTCTCCCGGCAGGGACGGAGGAGCAGGAGATTGTCCATCTGTCCAGAAATGATGGAAATCGTGTTTCTTTCCGCTCTTCAGCACAATATGTTCGCGGAGATCCCACAACTGTGGATCATGACGACGACCATGTGTATCTCCTTCCCTTTGAGCATGGACACAAATATCGTGTGACACAGGGGTACCATGGATCATTTACCCATTTCGGCCAAAATACCAATGCCGTTGATTTTGATATGGCAGAAGGCGAGCATATACATGCTTCACGGGCAGGGCGTGTCATCGAAATAAAGCAGGACAGCAATATCGGCGGTACGAGCGCAAGGTTCACCAAACATGCAAACTATATTCTCATCCAGCATGCAGACGGCAGCTTTGGAAACTACGTCCATTTGCAGCTTGACGGGGCATTGGTAGAGGTCGGCGAAATGGTTGCGGCCGGGCAACGCATCGGACTGAGCGGCAATACCGGACGAAGCAGCGGCCCGCATTTACACTTTGATGTACGCATTCCAACCATGGACGGAGAACTGCAATCAATCCCTGTTTTGTTTATGGATCATCAGGGACGGAGCATGACTGTAGAAGAGGGCAGATACTATTACGGACTTCACCCGGATAAACCGGGATTTGAGGTTTTTTTTGGTGCTGATCTTACCAATGATGATTTTATCGATCATAGAGCATCCATTCAGAGCGGAGAACTGGATATGCGAATCGAAGAAATCGACTCAACCTATGTGCTGTTTCTGCAAAATGGAACGACATCACGGCTAAAGGTAGAGACAACCCTGCAGCTTCGCGGCATGAATGCGACTACTCCAACACAGTTGACAACTGTTGTTGATCCGGAAACCGAGGTCTTTTTAAGCATCCTCCGTCCCCGAAATGATGCACGGCAGATTCAGTATGGCTATCAATTCCGTTATCAGGAGGTAGATTAATTCCCTGTATAGAGTGCGCATACCGCTGCAGCAGGTCAGTGTCTACATTATTCAGGTTTCCGGCGGACCCGAAACTCTTTTTCGTATAAAGGGGTATCTTTCTGCTGCTGCTTGAACTTTCGATACAGCACACGCTGTACCTGAATCGGTTCCTCTCCTGGGATTGTAAGAATTCGCTGATAGCTTCCATCCCTCTGCATTTAATGGGCATGGGTGTTATCTGAAAAATACAAGCTCAAGTCTTCGAAGATTTTCTCCCGCAGTTTCGGATCGTCTACAGGAAACAGTATTTCTACCCGGCGTTCAAGATTACGCGGCATCCAGTCCGCACTGGAGAGATACACCTCACGATTTCCACCATTCCTGAAATAAAACGCACGTGAATGCTCCAGATAGCGGTCGATTATGCTTATCACCCGGATATTTTCACTTTGATTCTCTATACCAGGCACCAGCATGCAAATTCCCCGAATATTTAAATCTATTCGGACATGATTGCATGACGCATCGTACAATGCCGATATAACTTCCGGATCTGCAAGTGAATTCAATTTCACAATAATGTGTCCGGGTGTTTCCAGTGTGCTTTTTTGCGATTCTCGCCTGATAAGCTCCAACACATGATTCTTCATCTGTACGGGAGCAAGAATCAATCGCTTGAGGGCTGGGATCGCCGAAAAACCGGTTATTGCATTAAAAAACTGTCCCACATCATATGCCAGTTCAGATCTGCAGCTGATAAGGCTCAAATCTGTATATCTCCTAGCCGTTTTATCATTATAGTTTCCCGTTCCCAGGTGCAGATATCGGGTAATTCCTGAATCCTCCCGGCGTATAATCAGTAATGCCTTTGCATGTACCTTTAGCCGGGCAATTCCATACACCACCAATGCCCCTGCTTTCTCCAGCCGCTCCGCCCAGCTGATGTTGCGCTCTTCATCAAAACGAGCTTTTAGCTCAATCAGCACAGTGACCTGTTTACCATTTTGCGCCGCACGCTCTAACGCCTGGGCAATTGGAGAGTTTCCACTGGTTCTATACAGGGTCATTTTTATCGCAAGAACTTGCGGATCCTCGGATGCCTTGGAAATCAATCGTATCACTGAATCGAAGGATTCATAGGGATGATGCAGCAGAACATCTCCCTCTTTAACGGCATCCCATATGGTCGCTGCTCTCCCAATCCGCAAATTCTCCAATGGGCGCCAGGTCTCCGACCTCAGGTGATCGAGACCGTGAAGCTCTGTAAGCTCGATAAGTGGATTGATGTCTATCGGATTCGGTTTATAATAAACCTCAGAGTCCCGCAGTCCCAACCGCTCCTGCAGAATCGGCGTAAGAGGACTATTATCCACATCTACTGAAAGGCGAACGGCCTGACTTCGATCCCGCCACAGTAAGACTTGCTCCATGGCCTCCACAAAATCCTCATCACGCTCCTCATTAACACCCATATCTGCATCGCGGGTAATTCGAAACAACACACGCTCACGAATTCGATATCCCGGGAATAGTGCATGGGCATGAGAGCGGATAACATCCTCCAGCATTGTAAATGACGTTGTTGTCTCTGTATCTGGTAAAAACCAGATGCGAGGGAGTCCGGAAGGTATTGGTACAATGGCAAAATTCTCACCTCCGTCCCCGAAAATTTGCTCTCCATCCTCATACTCCAGCTGAAAGGCCGCATATAAATTCAAATTTCCGATATACGGCAGGGATTTTTCGCTCTCTATGCGGATTGGTGTGAGCAAGGGATATATCTGCTCGTGAAAACGCTTGCGAACCGTTGCTTCCTGCTCGGCGCTAAAATCGTTGGGGCGCCGTAAAATCAACCCTTGTTCTGCAAGCGCAGGCAGCACCTCGTCCAACAAGCATGTGTACTGCATTTCCGTGAGTTCGCGTACTGTTTTGCTAATATACTGCAACTGTTCACTCGGCCGCATTCCGGTAGGGCAAATGATATAATCACCATTATCCGCCTGACGTTTAATCGTCGCCACCCGAACCATAAAAAACTCATCAAAATTATTCGTACCGATACAGAGAAATTTCAATCGCTCCAGCAATGGCAAATCCGACCGCAAGGCCTCTGCAAGTACCCGACGATTAAACTCCAGCCAGCTCAATTCTCTGTTAACAAAGGTATATGCATTACTCACTTCTTCATCCTCTTTCTTCATCACTGCACTTGAACCCGATACCCAAAAACATTTTCAAATAGCTCTGCCTTATCCAGGGCCCCCGCTTTCTCTGCTGATATATCACCGGTATGGGTACAGTGAATAACCACATCATTTTCCCGAATTTCTACCTGTATCCGAGATACCCGTCGTGAGTGTCCTCGATCTAATCCATCAGCGATCCGCAGAATCGCTGCCAGTTTTTGCACCAGCATTCGCTGCCCGGTCCGTAAAGCTGTATAGGAACTGTGCGCAGTGCTGGGCATTGATCGTCGATGATATCGCACCACATTGGACACCACCCGGATATCCTGCCGGGACAGTCCGAATATCTCTGAGTTAGACACGAGATACTGACCATGTTTATGGTGACCGCTGCCACGTATGAAATATCCGACATCATGAAGGACAGCCGCAACCTCTAAAAGCAGCCTCGCCTGATCATCCATACCATGATCGGATTTCAATTGATCAAACAGCTGCAATGCAAGTATGGCTACATGGATTGAATGCTCCCGATCATAGTGAAACTTTTTTCCCAAACTCTCTGCACTCGCCCGCACCTGCATATGAAACTGATCCTCTACCTTAGGACTTTTGCCGGTGATCAGATTCATAAGTACACCTTCGCGTATGCTTACATCAGGAATAATCAGATTTTCCGAGGAGGTAGCCTGCAGGAAATATTTACACATCAGCAAAGCCGGAACAAATCCTTCCGCCTCGTTGTATGTAATCCCGAACTTTCGAACAATTTTTTCCATGCTATAGCTCTGGGTACGGTCAACAAACTCCTCAAAATCCTTCCGCTCGATAATACTGAATTGATCGCGTCTTTTGGTGTTGGGTATAAAAGAGGCCGCCATCCGGGCATCTCCCCCGACTGCTACAAAAAATTTAATCCTGATTAGTGGCAGTTCGGTGTCCAGCAGCTCGAGATTGATTCGAAGATTCTCCCGGATAAACGTATCTAGATAATTAGATGTTTCTGAGCGTCCACGGATCTGTTCCTCCAGGCGAACAGTGCCCAAACGAAGCGAATGAGCCGATACCATTCGTCCGCGCTTTAACAGCATAACCTCTGTGGTGCCGCCCCCGACTTCAAGAATAAGTGAATTAAAACGCGCGAATTGTGGCCGTATCGCTCTGATCGCATGATTAACTGCAATATAGGTCAGGTAGTTTTCCTCTACACCTTCAATAAGATTTATTTTGAGGCCAGTCTTTGTCCACACTCTATCTATAAAAATATCTCGATTCCGGGCTTCCCGAAGCGCGCTGGTAGCAATAACCCGTAAATCAGACTTTCTTAATCCGTATCCTAATGCCAACTCTACAAACCCGGCCAGGATACGGATTGATTGCAGTAAGCTGTCCCTGCTAATCATACCGTGTACAAACACATCACGGCCCAATGTAACAGGACGACTTGCCCGGTCTATGCGATTAATCGCACCTCCGTCCCTGGAAACCTCGGAGATTAATATGCGAATTGCAGTGGAGCCGATATCAATAACCCCAACCACTCGCGGAGGAGTTTTACTCATTGTTCTCTTCCCTGTAAGTAATCGTGTACCAGTGCCGAAACGCCCAATGGAACTGCATCATCACCCAGGGAAGCAGAAATAACCTTCACATGTGCAGACAATTCCGGCATACAGTGAGCTTTCATTGCGGTTATTGCCTTTTCTACATATGTTTTCCCCAGCTTTTGCACAATTCCTCCACCGAGTATTATTAGCTCTGGATTGAAAATTTGCACACAGGTTGCCATTCCAATTCCCAAATACCGGATACTCCGATCTATCAGATTCATCACCGCCGCTTCCTCAGCATCCAGAGCCTTCTTTATTACTGAGCTTCGTATCTTGCTGATATCCGTCCCTGCATGTTTGAATACTGTTGGTGCATATCCTGCGGCTGAGAGCATGACAAGATCCTTTGCCAATGCAGTCTTACTTGCTAATCCCTCAAACGTACCATTAATTCCTGCAGTAGTTGCCGGTCCATCTGTCTGAAGAATAATATGTCCAATTTCTCCCGCGGCACCTTTTGCTCCACGATATAATTCTCCATTAAGAATCATTCCACCGCCGATGCCGGTACCTATAAACAGCCCGATTATATGCCGTGCTTTTCGGACAGAACCGAAGCGAAACTCTCCATACAATCCTGCATTTACATCATTCTCGATTACTACCGGAACCTTAAAGTATTCTGCGACTTTTTTCCTAATATCAAGGTTGCTGAGATTCAAATTCGGCAGATGCGCAATATGGCCGGTATGAAGGTCGACCAGTCCAGGGACCGCCAGGCCGACTCCAGCGACCTCCGTCCCCGATATCGAAGCTTTTTGCAACGAATCCTCGATAGTCTGAATAATCTTGCGCACAAGCGCTTCTTCGCTGGTAATCTGCAGTGTCTTTCGCTTGCTCCTGGCGAGTATAGAGCCCTCAGGGGATATAACTGCCGAGAGCATTTTTGTTCCCCCCAGATCAAATCCGATAATACATTTATTGCTCATTTCCTCTCCAAAACATAGGAAGATTGTGCTTACAGTGGCTATATGCTACCATCATCGCACATGGGCTTACCTGAATCAACGCAGCAGCAAACCACCGGAATCATTTTGGGAAGATTCCTCCCCCCTCATGAGGGTCATCGCTTTTTAATTGACTATGCAAATTGTTTAGTAGATGAGCTCACAATTTTTCTATGTTCACTGCCTGACGAGCCTATTTCCGGTGAAACACGTCTGGACTGGATGCAGGAGCTGTTTCCCAAATGCCGTATCATCCATTTCTCACAAGCTTTACCGGAAGCAGGCAGAGAAAATCCTCAAGCTCCTTTGATCTGGGCGCAATATATAACCCCGCACATGCAGTCCGGTATTGACTTCGTATTTGCATCAGAGGACTACGGAAAACCGCTGGCCGATGCACTGAACGCACAATTCATTCCGGTCGATCTTGGGCGAAACAGCGTACCAGTAAGCGGACGCCAGATACGGGAAAATCCTTTCCAACACTGGAATCGCCTTCCCCATCCTGTTCGAGCACATTTCGTGAAAAGAATCGGGATTATCTGCCGCACCGCCCGCGAACTCAAAGCTGTGGACACCGCAGCAGAACAACTGGAAACCCTCGTCGTGGCGCTCCCGGAAGATACCATAAAGGCCGATGCACTGTTATATGCAGCAAGCCGTCAGGCTTTTCGTTACCTGATTGTTATATTATCCCCATCACAAAAAGATGAAATAGTTTTCCACCGTACAATTGAATCCTTTGACTCCATCATTGATATGCAAGACCTTACAGATCTATCAGCCGCAGCTATTCTTCATCATATTGGTGCGACTTTTCTGATTGACAACAACTAATCCCGCGTCTACGCTTTCTACATGACGTGGTTACCATATATATGGGCAATTGCCGGTGTTCTCATGATAGGTTCTGAAATCTTCTTCTCTGATTTTGTGATGTTCTTTTTTGGTCTCGGGGCTTTATTGACCGGTATCATCACATTGATGTTTCCCGACATAGCGCTGAATATTCCTTTCCAATTTGGATTATGGATTATATTATCATCCGTTTCACTGCTGACATTACGAAGATATTTCAGTAAAACCTTCCGCGGTTCCATTTTAAGCGAAAACCGACAGGATGAGATGATTGGTCGATCGGCTCGTGTAGTTGAGGAAATTTCACCCGATAAGCCAGGTCGCATTTCTTTTGAAGGGACTACATGGAAGGCAGTTTGTTATGGTGAGCATTTCATGCCGGATGATCGGGTTACAATTATTCAGCAAGAAGGTATCGGCTATGTAGTTACCCAATCCCTGCTTCCGGAGGAGGAACCTGCTTCCAAAGAAAAGGGCGAAGAAACATAAACCGTTATTATCCACATAGGAGGAATTATGGAACCGTTTGTTGCGTATAGCATTACCATATTACTGTTAGGGCTTTTCTTCATGATCTTTTTTAAACTGCTTCGTATAGTACCTGAACAAGAAGCCTGGATCGTCGAAAACTTCGGAAAATTTCGGGCAACACTGGGACCCGGATTTCATTTGGTTATACCTATCGTTCAAAAAATTGCATATAAGCAAATTATCAAGGAAGAGGTTATTGATGTACCTCCTCAAGTATGTATCACCAAGGACAATGTCCAGGTTGAGGTAGATGGGTTGTTATATCTGCGTGTGGTGGATCCGGTAAAGGCCGCGTATGGAATAGACAACTATCGATTCGGTACCGCGCAGCTCGCACAGACCACGATGCGATCGGAAATTGGAAAGATTTCCCTGGATAATACCTTTTCCGAACGGGACCTCATCAATCGGGCAATTGTAAAGGCTGTAGATGAGGCAAGTGATCCATGGGGAATCAAAATCACCCGGTATGAAATTCGTGACATCACCCCCACCGAAACAATACTGAAAGCAATGGAGCAGCAGGTACGAGCGGAGCGGGAAAAGCGAGCCGATATACTCACCAGCGAGGGGGAACGCGACAGCAGGATCAATCTTTCCAGAGGTGAACGTGCCGAAGCCATTAATCTTTCAAAAGGAGAACGCCAGAAACGTATCAATCTCTCAGATGGAAAAGCCCGCGCAATTGAAATCATCGCAGAAGCAACTGCCGAGGGACTCAAAACCGTAGCGTCCGCAATCCGCGTGCCAAAAGGCGAACGCGCCCTCTCAATGCGCATCGCAGATCAATATATTGAACAACTAGGAGAAATACTCAGTACAGCCGACACCACCGTGTTGCCACATGATCTCGCTCAAATTCGCGGGATGCTGCAGAGCATTATCCCCTCAGGAGAAAAACTGTTCACTGGAGGGACGGAGGTGAAGGCAAATGATTCACCCGTTGCCTCCAATACAAAAGGAGATATCGCATGAGTGCATATTTACCGTTCCAAATACTAATTGGGGTACTGGGATTAGTCATCATATACAGTCTTATACGCAGTATTCGTATCATACCCGCTAGAAGTACTATGGTTATCGAACGTTTGGGAAAATACGCACACACACTTCAGGCAGGATTTCATATTCTGATTCCTTTTGTAGATCGCGTTAAATATACGCACAGTCTAAAAGAACAAGCTATTGATGTGCCCAGCCAACCGTGTTTTACACAAGACAATGTAAAGGTTGAAGTAGATGGAGTCCTGTATTTCAAGGTGAGCGACCCCAAGCGAGCATCCTATGGAATAACCAACTATCGATATGCAACTATTCAGCTCGCACAAACAACCATGCGATCTATCATCGGAAAACTGGAATTGGATAAAACCTTCGAAGAGCGGGAAAATATTAATGCCTCAATACTTCGTGATATCGATCAGGCAACAGATCCCTGGGGCGTTACAATTACCCGATATGAGATCCAGAATATTCGGGTCCCTGATAATATCCTCACTGCCATGGAAATCCAATTGCGGGCGGAGCGCGAAAAAAGGGCTGTGATCGCTCGAAGTATTGGCGAAATGGAATCACGCATCAACTATTCCAAGGGAATGATGGAAGAATCCATCAATATGTCAGAAGGTCAAAAAGAACGATATATTAATGAAGCTGAAGGAAAAGCAGCTGAAATACGAACAATTGCCAACGCTACAGCAGTAAGTCTTGAAAAAATCGCTTCAGCATTGCAGGGGGACGGAGGCGACGAAGCATTAGCCCTTCATTTATCGGAATCCTATATCCAACAGCTCAGAACTCTCGCAAATAAGAAAACCAAACTCATTCTACCTCTTGATCTGAGTGATATGGGGTCTCTCATGGACACTGTTAACCAGATGCTTACAAGAACGGCTGGTTCATTCGAAACCTGATTATTGTTTTATGATCCAACGGGGACGGAGGAAAACCCGCATTTATACCAATTGTTTACCTCCGTCCCTTATTCCTGTACTTATCCTGTAGTTTTCTTCATACATTTAATGCCTGGCGATATTATTGAGAGTATATAAGTGTATGAGAAGACCACGAAAAAAAATCTTAAGTGCAGAATATCATGTTATTGCAAAAATCAACTGCGGTGAATTTCTGATGGCGGAAGATAATATTAAACGCTTGATGCTTAAAATCATCCGCCGGGCCAAACGAAAGTATAAATTTCATTTACGTAATTTTTGCATTATGGGTACTCATATCCACCTGATGATAAAACCTCTGGATCAAGAAAATCTATCACGAATCATGCAATGGATTCTCAGTGTATTCGCTATGCAGTATAATTCCTTGTTACAACGTCACGGACATGTTTGGTACGATCGTTTTAAAAGCTTCATTATAGAGAGCGGCAGACAATGGCTGCATACCTTTATGTATATTGCACACAATCCTGTAAAGGCTGGAATAGTAACTGACATTACCGATTATAGATTCAGCGGGATGTGGTTCTACAGGAAAAAACAATACCATATACTTGAACCACCCAATAACTCTGTAAAAGAAGCTCTTGCTAATCTTGGATATTCATAAACTCGCTTTATTCACACGTTTTGCACACCCAAAACGATCTCTTCTGGAATATTTCCCTGCAA
Organism: uncultured Spirochaeta sp.; assembly: GCA_964486425.1. Classification (GTDB taxonomy): domain Bacteria; phylum Spirochaetota; class Spirochaetia; order DSM-27196; family DSM-8902; genus Spirochaeta_B. The sequence continues at coordinate 16,527 of CAZANF010000003.1, forward strand.
TCATCCTTTACGGAATAGTTCTCCACAGCCTTGGCCTGCCGAGAACTGTCATGTTAAGATATGAACGTGTAGCGGAGGTAAATTATGTATCACATATTGCACAAGGTGCAACTCGCAGAAAAAGTATATCTTATGAAAATTGACGCTCCCCTTATTGCCAGGGAGCGACGTGCAGGTCAATTCGTCATCCTTCAGCCGGATACTGACTTTGGCGAACGTATTCCCCTGACAATTGCAGATGCAGATCCAGAGGATGGCTCTATAACCCTGATTTTTCAGGCTGTTGGAAAAACAACCCTGCAATTATCTCAAATGGAAGTCGGGCAAGATATTGCAAATATCCTCGGCCCTTTAGGGAATCCAACCCACATAGAGAACTTCGGTCATGTTGTATGTGTGGGCGGAGGTATCGGCGTCGCGCCCATGCATCCAATTGCCCAGGCCCTAAAAGCTGCAGGAAACAAGGTTACCATTATTATTGGTGCGCGCAGCAAGGAATTAGTAATCCTCGAAGATCAGATGCGCACGATAGCCGATGAGCTTATCATTTGTACCGATGACGGCAGTTATGGTCGAAAAGCTTTAGTTACAGAACCTCTCAAGCAGCTCTGTGAAGCAACGAATTCTCCTGATAAGGTATTCGCAATCGGCCCACCTGTTATGATGAAATTTTGTGTAGCAACCACTCAGCCCTACAATGTACCAACTATGGTATCTCTTAATACGATTATGGTTGATGGAACCGGTATGTGCGGGGGGTGTCGCGTAACAGTAGGGGGAAAAACACAATTTACCTGCGTTGATGGACCGGAATTCGATGGCCATCAAGTTGATTTCGAAAACATGCTGGCTCGGCTGGGATCATATAAATTGCATGAACAAGATGCATTTCACAAATGTCGAATCGGTCTTCAGTAATTTTAACGGAGAAAAATCATGAATATGGAGAATAAAAATCAACATGCTTCACCTGAACAGTTGCAAATGAATGCACGGCAAGAACTGGAAGCAATAAAAAGCATAAAAGAAAACGGGCGCATGAAAACCAAGCAGAGGCTTTCAATTCCACAGCAAGAAATGCCGGCGCAAGATCCAGTACAACGTCGGCACACAATGAGTGAAGTTGCATTAGGCTACTTTGAAGAGCAAGCATTAGTTGAAGCAGAACGTTGTCTACAGTGCAAAAATGCGCCTTGTGTTATCGGATGCCCGGTAGCTATAGATATACCAGGATTTATCCAAAAGATTACCGAACGAGATTATGATAGCGCATATAAGATTATTTCAAAATCCAGTTTATTGCCTGCCGTTTGCGGGAGGGTCTGTCCCCAAGAAAACCAATGCCAGGCTCCGTGTACTGTTGGCAAGTCACTCAAAGATACTTTTCAATCAGTGTCCATTGGACGATTAGAGCGTTTTGTTGCTGACTGGCATGTCGAAAACACAAAAAAAACTGCCTCCGTCCCTCAAGAAAACCCGTTCTCCATTGCTCCATCCACCGGTAAAAGAGTCGGCGTTATTGGAAGCGGACCTGCATCCATAACCGCAGCAGCAGACCTCAGACGAGCCGGTCATGAGGTTACCATGTTTGAGGCTTTTCACAAGCCCGGGGGCGTTATGATGTACGGCATACCGGAATTCCGACTTCCAAAAGATATTGTTGAACGGGAAATTGACAACCTGCGACAAATGGGAGTGGAAATCAGGACCAATTTCCTTGTCGGACGCACTAGAAAGCTCATGGATCTTTTGCAGGAAGACAATTACGATGCTCTATTCATCGGAAGTGGTGCTGGTCTCCCCCGCTTTATGCATATTGAGGGAGAAAATCTCGTAGGAGTATTTGCTGCGAACGAATTTCTCACCAGAAGCAACCTTATGAAGGCTTATGATGCCGATAATGCAGATACTCCCATCCATCGTGCAAAAAAGGTCGCCGTACTTGGGGGCGGCAACGTAGCGATGGATGCCGCGCGTACTGCAATTCGCCTCGGTGCGGATGAGGTAAACGTAATTTACCGACGTACTCGAAATGAAATGCCCGCTCGCGCAGAGGAAGTTGACCACGCTGAAGAGGAGGGGATAAAATTCCATTTTTTAAACAATCCAAGTCGGATTATCGGGGACAACAGTAGTCATGTATGCGGTATTGAGCTCATACAACATGAGCTTGGGGCTCCAGATGATTCCGGCCGCAGGCGTCCGATTCCAATCCCTGGAAGCGAGTACACTCTTGAGGTCGACACCATCATTGTTTCAATTGGCAATGACTCAAATCCGCTTCTTGTTTCAAGCACTCCGGATCTGAATACTAATCGCTGGGGGAATATCATTATTGATGAAAAATGTCGCACCTCCGTCCCCGGTGTGTACGCCGGTGGCGACATCGTTCTTGGAGCTGCTACAGTCATCCTTGCTATGGGTCAGGGTCGTGAAGCTGCAGCGGCTATCAACGATGATCTTACGAGCAAGGGATAAAGACCTGAAATTCGAACAACGGAGGTAGTTGTACAGCTGACCTCCGTCCCTTTCATTTCCTTTCGTTTCACTCAATCATTATCTCGGCCATGGAAAAATATTCGCTTCCGTCCTATACTGAATGCTAAACTCCCGAGGAGCATTTATGAGTACTTGGCTGAAGCATCGTGCCCTCATTGTTGATGATGAGCGTACTACCCTCAAGACTGTAGAGGGCATTCTTGTTCGCAATGGTTTCGCGGTAGATATTTTTACCAATCCGATCGAGGCTCTTCACTCATTTCGTCGCGGCGGATATGATGTGATTCTTTCAGACTTTTATATGCCGGAGATGAATGGCGATGAACTCCTTCAAAAGGTTCGTCAAATCAGTGCTGATTGCCCTTTTATTTTTCTCACGATTGATTCCAATCTCAAGCAGGCAATCGAGTTGATTCAAAGCGGTGCAGATGATTATATCGTTAAGCCGGTTGTACCAGATGACCTTGTTTTTCGAGTACGGAGAAGCCTGGAGTCTATTCGAAGGCGGCAAAGAGAGACAAATTGGCAGGCGCTGTATGCCGCAAAGGATATTCGGCAAACAGAAGAAATGATTGATCAGCTTTCGAAGGCAATAAATCAGACCGGTGGCTATCTTTGGTTGGACTTACTGAAGGATGAACTGCAGCATCCGGTAGACAATGCCTATACCATTAGCACCGATATTGCAGATATGGTGTTGGAAACTGCCTCCGTGCAAAAACAGATCCTGGAATACATCACTATGATTGCTGATACCAACCGTATTCAGCTTCATACGGAACCAATTTCGATTAATTCACTTATGCAGAAATGTGCCGCCTTTACTCGACAACGAATAGAGGAGGATTTGCCAGAATACAAGCGAACGCTTTCTATCGGGGTTCCAAGTGTAATTCCTTCAGGAGAGGTGACTATTGATATACATGCGACAATGCGAGTACTCAATGAACTGCTTATTAATGCGGTGAAATTCTCACAACCGAATACCCGCATTGTATTATCTATCGACGTATTGCAGGATACACCTCACCCTCAGCTCGGTATTACCGTACAAAATGATGCCAAGAGCGGTGTTTTTACAGATGAAGATGGACAACCGGTTGTCGGCATACCACTGTCCCACACCGAAACCATCTTTGACCTGTTCTATACAACCGAAGAGTTTCAGAAGCCCCTGCCTCATGAGGAATGGCCAACAGGGGTCGGCCTGTATATCGCTCGCAAACTGATGAAGCGTCAGAATGGGTGGATCCGGACCGGTGTCGGAACAGATCACACAGGTGAACAAGCTGTTCCGGTAGTCAGGATGACCATGCTGCTACCGCTGAATCAGTAACTTGAATATACCGTTGTATACACCGACAGAAGTCCTGACTATTGTATCCTGTTAAACTCATCCAGGAGGACAACCTTCGGCTCATGATGGACAGCTGATTCCATATCCATTTGACAATACGCCGCAATTATTACTCGATCGCCAGGATGTGCTAGTCGAGCGGCTGCACCGTTTAAACAGATTTCACCGGGTTTTCCCGGTATCACATACGTGGCAAACCGCTGTCCATTAGTAACATTATAAATCTCCACTCGTTCATTCAGCAAAAATCCGGAAGCCTCTATAAGCTCCGGTGCGATCGAGATTGATCCTTCATAGTTAATATTGGCCTCAGTTACCGCAGCACGGTGAAGCTTGGCTCTAAGCATTGTTACGTACATCATTCCTCCTCAGGGTGACATATAACCCGACCAGTACTAAATCTGGTTCAATAACATCAAACAAACCGGCATCAGTAAATAAATGTGCAAAACCGCCGGTACCAATGATTAGCGGATTGTGTTTCTCCATACCAGGATCCCCGTCAATTTCATTACCCGTAAAACACTCTTTTCGTATTCGGGTAACAAGCTCTCTCATCATTCCCAAGTGCCCGAAATAAAGCCCGGACTGGATACTCTCAACCGTAGATCGTCCACAAGCTGCCTTGGCAGAGAGAATCTCAACCGCAGGTAGCTTGGCGGTATTCTGCTCTAAAACCTCCATACTCAACCGCAGACCAGGAGCAATTGCCCCGCCAAGATATCGCCTGTCTGCAGTAAGAGCCTCCATGGTAGTCGCCGTACCTAAATCAGCGATGATGCAGTTGCGGTTCGGATACAGCTCGGCCGCCCCCACAGCATTCGCAATCCGGTCTGCGCCGACTTCCAGTGGATTGCTATATCCGATCTGCAGTCCGGTCCGTACCCCTGCCTGCAAGATCAGGGGATCTATTCCGAAATATTTGGAGCAAGCTCGCCGAATGGAATATACCCGGTCTGGAACAACCGAACAGAGCGCAATTCTCTGTACATAATCGGGTTCAAACCCATTCTCCCGCAAGGCGGCCTTTAAAAATACCCCATATTCATCCGCACTAATACCCTTCCCGGAATACTGACGGAATCGCAAGGCGATATTTCCGGCCCCATCAAATAGCCCTGCATAGACTTGGCTGTTCCCAACATCCAGGCACAGGGTCAACTGATCTGCTTCATTCAAAGATCACCTCCGATAACCTCTGACAATGGTATAGTATCAATAAGGCGAATGCCCTCCACATAAACTGCGGCAAATCGTCGCGGTTCTCCCGGCGATAATCCATCCGTATCCTCAATATAATCGATGGTAATCCCTTCGACTGCCAGCTTCTCAGCAGCAATTTTCGGATCCTTGAATTCACGTAAAAATTTTGGAAGGAGTGCTGCCTTCCTCCGTCCCCCGGCAGATAAACGTCGATTTCGTGAACTCATTGCCAGGCCATCAGCCTCCCGGACAATAGGGCATCCGATTACCTCCGTCCCCAAAACGGCTGGAAGAAAAAAGGCCTCTGCCATTCGCCGGATCAGTACATACTGCTGATAATCTTTTTCTCCAAAATAGGCACGATTAGCCTGAGTAAGCAGCAGCAGCTTCAAGACCACGGTCAGAACGCCGGTAAAATGTCCCGGACGGTGCAGACCTTCCATTCCCTGGCTGAGTACCACTTCATCTACCCGGTATGCGTATGCATCGGGGTACATCACGTCATCACTTGGGAAAAAAACCGCGTCAATCCCGAGTTCATCTGCAAGCTGTAGATCATCATCATACGTGCGCGGATAGTTTTTCAGATCCTCAGCATCATTAAACTGGGTAGGATTCACAAAAATACTAATGACAGTATAGGCATTTTCTCTTTTACTGCGGCGAATAAGCTCAGCATGGCCATGATGAAGCGCTCCCATAGTTGGAACAAAACCAATACTATCCCCGGCTTGTCTCACAGCCCTGCAATACTCACTCCAGGCGGCTGTAGCAGTGAATGTCTGTACATGCTTCAACGTGTACCTCCGTTTGTTGTGTCGCCGCCGTTTGCTGTGTCACCTCCGTCCCCAGGGCTATCGTACAAGTGATCTACTTCAACGCTGCTTGCGTCATCGCTTTCCGGAGGTGTGTCGAGATACTGCTCATCGAGGCTGGGAAAGGATCCGTTTTTTACATCGGCAACAAAGGAATTCACTGCATTCGAAACGATTTTTCGTCCGTCAATATATTCACGGACAAATCGCGGGACTCGTTGTGAACCAAGGCCGAGTAAATCCTGTAGCACCAGAATCTGACCGTCGGTTTGATCCCCTGCCCCGATTCCGATTACAGGAATAGTCAGTTTTCGACTGACCTCCGTCCCCAAAAAAGTCGGCACACATTCCATAACGATGCTGAAACAGCCCAGTTTCTCCAGCTGGACAGCCTGCTGCAGTATTTCATCGGCAGCCGACTGATCCCGTCCCTGCACCTTGTATCCGCCAAACACATGCACCGATTGCGGTGTGAGTCCCACATGGCCCATAACAGGGATTCCGCTGTGGATGAGATGCGGAATCAGTTCCTCATGGCCATGAACCCCCTCGATTTTTACCCCATCAGCGCCGGCAGACATCAGCCTTCCTGCAGATACCACCGCATGCTCCAGACCGTGTCGGGTAGAGAGAAACGGCATGTCGGCAATAATCGGAAGCTTCGGGGCTCCGGCACGGACCGCACGGACATGAGCTTCTATCATAGCAATATCTGCAGATAAGGTAGATGGGTATCCATGTACCACCATTGCCGCACTATCGCCCACGAGAACCGCATCAATATCAGTCTTTTGTAATAATGCCCCGAAACAGGCATCGTAACAGGTAAGCAGGGTCAGTCTTTTTCCCGACGACTTGCGGGCCGGAAAATCCATTAATTTTGTCATGGCAGTCTCCTCTCGCAGAAAGGAGCCGGATAATATTTTGCAGACCTAGATCCTGCCTATCCGCCGGTACCCGCTGTATATTCATTCCCTGCATGGTGTGCAGCTGGGAATACAGTCGAGTCCTTCCTGGAGACTATAATATATGATCATAAAAACATCACGTTATTCACATGTTATTCACAAGCTTACACACCCTATCGTCTCACCGAGTACAATGAGCGGTTCACCTATACTGTTCTCATCATCACTGTGTAATGTAGTATAAAAATCATCTTTCGTGTAGGCCCCGGCAACAGGCTGCGAAGGCTGCCATAGTCGACATAAATTGATCCAGGTTCAGTTTTTCCGGTAATGACATCCCATACTGCAGCGATTCTCCCACGCAGCTGTCGTAACAATAACCGCACTACGGACCGCATTGCGCAGACCAATAAGTGCGTCCGTAAGCAGCGCCGTGCGGTAAAAGCGTTCGATTTCCGTTTCAAGGTGACGCAATTCGCTGAGTGCTCGCTCCAGGCGACGCGAAGTGCGTTCCAGGCCGACATAATTCCACATAATGTGACGGATGGATGTCATATCTTGATGGATCAATGCCGGATCCGGATCCTCCGTCCCCAGGTTTGTCCACGGCGGAATCTCACGTTCCGGATAGATTTCCATACCAGCCTTTTCCATATGCTGCAGTATTCGCCGTCCGGCACGCTGGCCCCAGACTATACCTTCCAGCAAGGAGCTGCTTGCCAATCGATTCGCTCCGTGTACTCCGCTACAGGAGACTTCGCCGACTGCATACAGGTTCTGAATGGTGGTGTGTCCATCCAGGTCAACCCATACGCCGCCACAGGAATAATGTGCCGCCGGAACAACCGGAACCGGTTCACGGGTTATATCCACCCCATACTGCAGACATTTGGAAAAAATAGTTGGAAACTCCTGCCGGATATCATCCGCTGAAATTGTGGAGGCGGCATCCAAAAAGACATTCTCCGCTCCGGACAATAGCATATGCTGGTGGATTCCCCTCGCTACTACATCCCGCGGGGCAAGATCGCCCCATTCTTCGTGATATTTTCGCATAAAAGGCCGGCCGGATCCGTCCACCAGGCGGGCGCCGGCTCCTCGAACCGCTTCGGAAATCAGAAAATTGGGTGCATGGGGATGATGAAAGGTAGTCGGATGAAACTGGATAAACTCGCTATTGATTACCCTGGCTCCAGCCCGGTGCGCCATAGCAACACCATCACCACGCGCTCCGACCGGATTAGTCGTTCGCAGAAAGAGCTGTCCCAGTCCGCCGGTAGCAAGAACAGTGCTCTGTGCCAGACACCTGATTACCTGCCGACTGCTTCTATCAAGCAAATAGGCTCCAACACAGCGGGTCGGCGCATAAATTGCTACCCTGTCGCGCGCATGGTGAGCGGGGGTCAGCAAATCCACAGCCGTATGTCCTGATAACAGCCGTATCCGGGGATGCTTATGTAATGCGGCAATCATCGCTTGCTGAATCACGGCACCGGTCGAATCGGCAGCATGCAATATCCGTGGAGCCGAATGTGCCGCCTCGCGAATCAGCGACAGACTGCCGTCCTTTTCCCGATCAAACGGAACCTGCAGGCGCTCGAGCAATACCTGATCAACCACCTCCGTCCCCGACTGAACGAGACTCTGCACTGCTTCCGCCAGACAATGCCCGTGTCCGGCATACAACATGTCCTGCACTGCCTTGTCGGGAGTATCTTCGCCCTCGCCACCTGCAGGATACATTATTCCGCCCTGAGCATAATTCGTATTGGATTCTGCCGGATCCTCAGCCCTGGTTACTACAATAACCTCAAGCCCCGAATCAGCAGCCTGCAAAGCGGCTGTTCCGCCCGCAATCCCGCACCCGATTACCAGCACATTAGTTGTTAACAAGTTATCCACAGCATCCTCTTCGGCTGTACAGACCTCCCGCTGCTCCTGGTTTCTCATCCAATCTGCAGCATTCGCTCAACAGCGGTATACGCCCGTTGCCGGATATTTTCCGGTATCTCAACAACATACCGGGTATTCCTTAAGGCGGCTAAGGTATCCTCCAGGGTAATCTCGTTCATATGCGGGCAGCGGACACTGCATAACCGCAGCATCTCCCGATCAGGGTTGTCTGCTGCCACATTGTCCCCCATTGCACACTCTGTCAGTAAAAGATACCGGGGAGCATTCATTTCGCGAACATAGCGTATCATGGCGGTAGTGCTCCCGGCAAAATCGGAGGCCGCGACAACCTCGGGACTGCATTCAGGGTGAGCAAGGATTACCGTACCAGGGAAATCCCTGCGGATATTTTCGATATCCTGTACGGTAAACTTCTCATGCACCTCACAGCGGCCGCTCCAGCCGATCATCTGATAATCCAGTCCCGGGGTCTGTCCCCCATTCACTCCTGCCACTGGTGACTTCGTCGGAAACACAATATGTTTGCCGGTTTCCTTCGCCACATTCCCGGCCAGATATTCATCCGGCAGAAAAATGACTGTATCGGTCCCCAACGATTCAACTACTGCCGCGGCATTGCCCGAGGTACAGCAGATATCCGATTCTGCTTTGACATCCGCATAGGTGTTAATATAGGTAACCACCGGTACTCCGGGATACCGCGCCTTCAGCGTGCGTACATCTGCAGCTGTGATGCTCTCCGCTAACGAACAGCCGGCCTTTGATGAGGGAACCAGGACGGTTTTTTCGGGACTGAGGATCTTCGCGGTTTCAGCCATAAACCGGACACCGCAGAATACTATCATGTCCTTATCCGTCTCCGCCGCCCGCCGGCTCAATTCCAGCGAATCCCCGGTGAAATCAGGGATGGAATGAAACAGTGCAGCCTCCATGTAATTATGTCCCAGGATAACTGCATTCCTCTGCCGCTTCAGCTGCTCAATGGCGACTGCGGTTTCCGCCTTCAGCCGAATTTCAAAATCCGGCATCGTATTCCGCAGGCGGTTGGAAAGCTTGCTGTACATCTGTTCAACGCTGTTCACAGGGCGTCTCCTTCTTGTTCCACCATATCCAAATGAATATCCAACGCCGCAACCGAATGTGTCAAACGCCCGACAGAGATAAAATCTACCCCGGTAGCGGCAATATCACGCACCGTTTTCAGCGTCACATTGCCCGATGCCTCCAGGAGCAGCCGTCCATCCGATGCTGCAACACAGTCACGCAGCTCAACCAGACTCATGTTGTCCAGCAATACGCGATCAATTTCCATTTCCATGCCCAGGCCGAGTACCTCATGCAGTCCCTCAACCGAAACAACCTCGATCTCCACCGGCAGTTGTGCCGTATTCGCTCGCTGCACCCGCGTGACAGCCGCGGTAATCCCACCGGCAGCCGCGATATGATTATCCTTAATCATTATCATATCAAACAATCCGCACCGATGGTTTACCCCGCCGCCCAGCTGTACCGCGAGTTTATCAAGTACCCGATGTCCCGGAACCGTCTTGCGGGTATCCAGTATCCGCACCCCCGTCCCTTCTACTTCCTGTACATATCTTCGGGTTTCCGTCGCTATACCCGACATGCGCTGCAGAAAGGTCAGGGCGGTACGCTCAGCAGTCAGGACAGATTGGGCCGGACCTCGTATAACCGCAACCTCCGTCCCCGCCACGACCTCCGTCCCTTCTTCTGCCAGGAGCTCACACTCGATACCGGGGTCAATTTTCGCAAAAACCCGCTGCATTATGGCCAGCCCTGCGATTATCCCGGCCTGTTTTGCCCTGCAGACAAAACTCATCTGCAGTTCAGGATGAATAATCGCCCGGCTGGTTACATCTCCCGGCCCCACATCCTCGGTGATTGCCAGATCAATAATGGCTTCTATTAATTCCCGTTCGCGTACATTCACGTTGGTCCTCTTTTGCATGACTCAAATATGGTTCTGTATACCTTACTACACTGCAATCACTCAAGTAGGAGGTAAGCCGCAGCAGCAACCCTTCCTGCTTCCAGATACACATCCTCTGCTTGCCCCTGCTTTGACTTTGCCCTACATTATTCCAATATGCTGTATCAAACAAAAGCTCCAGACATCAAGTTTCACACCATTCCACATCGCACCGCTTTTACGGTTTTTATGATCACACTCGCTATTATAGTTCCTTCAAATACGACCTTCCCCCAGCCGCAGCAGGATACCAGCCCCGGCCAGGAAAACCCGGGCAGTCCGGAAAAATTCCTTCCATCTGCAGAAAATGATGAAGCACCCGTGAACCTTACTCCTGCCGCAAACACAGACTCCGGAACTGCCGGGACCCTGCCCGAGGCCGAGCATGAACTCAGTCGAGCTCCATCCCCACTCGATATCGTAAACGCGCTGCACTCCGCCTATCCTCACCGCATCCAGGAGGTGACCCTGCGTGACGACGATTATGCACTGCGGATCGATGATCAATGGATCTACTTTGCACACTCCCGGTTTCTGCCCGAGGATCTTCGTCACCAGTGGGAGGACTATGACCCCATTACCTTTTATTCATACCCCCGCGAACTGCCCCGATTTCAACCTCCCGGCCCGGAAGAACAGCAGCGCTTTGAACGCATAGTGGAGGAGAGGCGTACAAATCCGCCGCGACGCCACCCCGGACTCTACAACGCCATTTGGCGGGCCGCCGATAAAGCAAGTTCGTATGCACAGGTTAAAACTATCTATTTTCTCGGATTACAGACCTTGGCACATCGCGATCTGCTCTCGGTAATGGCGGCAGTCGAAGCAGAAATCCACACTGTCGCTGAAGACAACCCTGAGGTAGCAGCCTTTATCGACGGCCTTGCCGGCATAGAGGGGTACAGCTTTCGCCGCATCGCAGAAACCTCTTCATTGAGTTTCCATTCATATGGCACCGCCGTCGATCTTGTCCCGACATCATACAACGGCCAATCACCCTACTGGCTGTGGGCCAGCCGCTGGAATGCGAACTGGTATCTCATGTCGTATGAAGAACGCTATATGCTGCCTTTGCCTGTGGTAGAAATCTTCGAGCGTCATGGATTTATTTGGGGAGGAAAATGGCGCCTGTTCGACACCATACATTTTGAATACCGGCCGGAAATCCTCATTCTGAACGGCTTTACAGTCGACACCCCCGCCGTCCACAACCATCGCTTTTCCCACTAACCCGGGCGCCTCGATCCCTCCGGGCCCGACCGGGCTCTCCGCTCCAACTCCTCATACGCTGCACCCGTGTACAGTAAGCTCATGCCGCAAACGGCATGAGCTCACCCAGCCGAGGCAGATCCTGCCGTCCCTTCCGGCTCGCTTCCGCTCCGCCGGTGACGGCAGGCGCGTACTGCGGGGTTTCCGCTGCGATCCCTGGCGCAGTTATTCATTGGAATCGAACACCACCTCCCCGGTCCGGTAGCGCTCAAGGTCAATGCTGTCACGATATCGTTCTACATCCTGCAGCTGCCGGCGAAGCTCGGTAAAACGATACTGATAGCCTTCACCGTCGGCTCCCGTGGCAGTAAATCCAGGTTCACCGGCATCCATCGGCACCTCCGTCCCCACGTCGGCATGCTGTTCTGCGGCCAGCTCCTCGAACGCGCTCAGCAATGCCGTTTTCTCGCGGGAATTATCCGCACTATGCACAATATCCTGTGCGTCCACCACCTCCGTCCCCGAAGATACGGTATTCAGCACTTCCTGAAATACCGCTCGACGTGCATTGCGGGATTTGATCGAGGCATTGCGGGCTTTCAGGCGCCGGCTGCGGATAAGGGGTATCAGGTAGAACAGCAGAGAAAAGAGCAGCGGGACAAAACCCAGCCCGATCAGGACCACCGTAAAGGGAGCGGCAAGGATTTCCGCGGCCATTGTAACAACTATTGAGTAAAACAGGCCGAAACCTTCCTCAGGCAGCCCGCCCATAAATCCAAATACCGTGAAGTAGCTGCCGAATCCGAGATTTACTCCGTTCAGGACTGCAATCCATCTGTTCAAGGCCGGGGTATTGGTATTGAACGGAATGGTCGGCATTTCAGGAAGGAGTTTGCCCAGGCTGCCGCCGCGGCGGTCGGATGGCTGGGCGGTTCGCAGCAGTTCCGGGAAACGGTAGATAAGGCTGCCGGCTTCAGTAACATCGGGTTCACCATCATATTCCAGCATCATGCTGTTCATCAGGTCCTGAGCGTCGTCGAGTGACCTTCCGGTAAGCGCGCGCAGCTCTTCAAGGGTCACCACTCCTTTATGGGTCTGCACCAGCTGAATAAAGGCCTGTCGTTCCCTGGTTTCCCATTCCTTCGTCGGATCCTCGGATCCGAACACAAACGCAAATACGGATTGATGCAGCGGTGGTCCGTCACCCTGGCTCCGCATTTTTCGAAAACTCATTTCCTCCACATGCATGCGTCCCTGGGGGGACATGCGATTGCCATAGGCTCCGTACTGATTACGTCGTCCACTAAACATCCAGAGGAAGATTATCTGCTGGACAAGCCTGGTCAGCATGTAGGTTCCGCCAAGTCCGCCTCTGCCTCGAGATCTGCCTTCCGATTTTGCACTGGCGGCTGCGGATGCCAGCAGTGCCGCGATCACCAGCGCGATAAACAGAACGAAGTAACCAACCAGCATGAGCATGATCCATACTTTAAACAGCACCCTGCCGACCGCTGCTGCACCACGGGCAAAGCGTCGCAGGCCGCGCTGGATACGTGCCTTTGTACTTCGTTCACGGTGGTGCACCCCATGCGGAAAGTAATACAGTATTTCCCCGGACTCCGTTACCCGCAGATGCCCGCGGTAATCCTGCACAATTCTCGGGAGCATCTCTTCTATCTGCAGGCGAGGCAGGCTTGTCGCTCCGATCAGATCGGCAACGGTTGCCTCACTCCCTCTTTTGCGAAAGGCCTGTACCAGCCTGGTCTCTACCTTCCGTTCGTTATAGCTATAGATCGGCTTGTTCATACATATCACTCTACCTCAGCATGCCCGGTTCGACAATCCACGCATGCGACGCTCCATTCTGAATTCACCGCCAACCCTTTGACGAGAATCCTTAGAGTACGATATAATTATGCAGATATGAAATTTCAGCATCCAACAGCACAAGATGGAGCCGCCATCTGGACGATTGTTCGAGATTCAGGGGTACTGGATCTGAACTCAAGCTACTGCTACCTCATGATGGGTCAGTACTTCAGTCGATCCTGTATCATCGCCCGCGATGAAGCAACCGGCTCAGTAGCCGGGTTCATCATCGGATTCCGTCCCCCTGAAGACCAGCAAACCCTGTTTGTGTGGCAGGTAGCCGTAAGCCGGGACTTTCAGGGACAAGGAATTGCGACTCGCATGCTCATGCATCTGCTTGCAAGCCAGCCGCAAGATGAAGTCCGCTTTATTGAAGCCACCATCTCGCCGTCAAATACCGCCAGTCAGGCGCTCTTTATCGGTGCTGCCGGAAAACTTGCTGCCGAATACTCGGTAGCAGATCTCTTTCCCGCTGAGTGGTTTCCCGGCGGGGGAGTCCATGAGCCGGAGCAACGTTATCGCATCGGCCCATTCACCACTATTCCCGAATCAGTTCTAGGAGGACATAAATGAGTACTAATACTCTCAAAAACAATGGATCAGGCACCTTGAAGACTCAGGATCCAGGCCGGAAGCACGACGCTACGGATCTTGGTATCTTTGAAAGCCTGGAATCAGAGGTACGCAGTTACATTCGCAATTTCCCGATTCTTTTCACCAAAGCCAAGGGGCATCTTATGTGGGATGCCGACGGGAAGGAGTATGTCGATTTTTTCTCAGGTGCCGGAGCACTCAACTACGGGCACAACAACCCGGATCTGCAGAAAAAGCTTATCGAATACATCAGCCGCGACGGCGTAGCACACAGCCTGGATATGGCGACCGATGCAAAGAAGGAATTCCTGGAGGCGTTTCAGGAGGTCATTCTCAAACCGCGTCTGCTCGACTACAAGATAATGTTCCCCGGACCAACCGGTACGAATGCCGTGGAAAGCGCCCTGAAGCTGGCACGAAAGGTCAAGGGACGTGATTCCATAATCTCGTTTACCAATGCCTACCACGGTATGACCCTCGGCTCTTTATCCATAACTGGTAACGCCTTCAAACGTACCGGGGCCGGTCTGCCGCTGACCAACAGCGTTGCCATGCCCTATGCCAATTACATGGATGAAAGTATGGATACCCTGGCCTATATGGAACATTTCCTCAAGGACAACGGAAGCGGTGTCGACCTGCCGGCCGCAATCATCCTCGAAACGGTTCAGGGCGAGGGTGGGATCAATGTATCCAGTCTGGCCTGGATCCGGGATCTCGAGAACCTCTGCCGCCGATGGGACATCATGCTGATTGTTGATGATGTGCAGGCCGGCTGCGGCCGAACGGGTACCTTCTTCAGCTTCGAAGAGGCCGGGATCAGCCCTGATATTGTCTGTATCTCGAAATCAATCAGCGGTTATGGACTTCCAATGGCCCTGACCCTGGTAAAACCGGAGTATGACATATTCGGACCCGGGGAGCATAACGGTACCTTTCGCGGCAACAACCTGGCCTTTGTAACTGCCACCGAGACACTCAAGTTCTGGCAGGACGATACACTTACAAAGAAAGTGCGCCGGCAGGAGAAGATCATCGAGACGGCCCTGGATGAAATCACTGCCTCCTGCCCCCAGCCCAGGGCTGAACACCGCGGACCGGGCCTCATGCAGGGGCTTGTCGGCAATGCCACCGGTACCGCCAAGCACGTAGGTCGGGAGGCGCTCCCCCGCGGACCCCTTCC
>CAZANF010000004.1:0-25815 GCA_964486425.1 uncultured Spirochaeta sp.
GTTATCTCCATCTGCGGTGTTACGAAGCGGGCCTTGGAGAGAACCTTAGTAAACTGGGTATCTTTCGTGTAATAGATCAAGGTATCAGTATCGATTTCAATACTGATACCGGCATCCTCTTCGGGATCCAGTGGAGAATTAATTCGCAAGGATATGTAGTTCCTGCCTTCATCATGATCCCGAAAGGCACCCTCGGAGGTGATTGTGCGTCCCGGTACGGATATAAGATCGCGATACTCCAGCCGTTCGGTGAGGTCAAAATCGGCAAACGGTTCTGCGAGTGCACTACTACCATGTTTTTCCCGCAGCTCATTGAAATCATCGGTCTGCTTCCAGAAGACATGGACTCTAGGAATTTCAAGAGTACTTAATTGGGTAGTAACCCGGTCAATCTCCATCTCAACAACCGGCAGGTCTTCGTCCTCCAAGATGTTGCAGGAAAACAGCAAGAGCACCAGGACACAAGCTGTCGGAATGAGCACCCATCTATGCCAGAGTGATTTTTGATTGTTCATGTAAGCCTCCATAGTATTTGATACGGCGGGTGTTGTTGTGCCTTGTGTACAGCTCTTGCGTCGTCCCAGCGGAAAAAGCCATAGCCCCCAAGCCCAACAGTAGTATTGTAGTTGAATATCCATTTGTCAATTTTTTTTAAGTGGGCGTTTCGAACTGGTCGGCACTATCCGCACCGATGACTCCAACAGCAACAATGATCAAACCCAGTTGTATATACGCGACACCCGCGCCGGACATGTTTTCTCGGTATTCGAACACGGAAGTTCGGGGGGATGGAAACACACCTATCTGAGCAGCTATCATGAACAGGATGATAAAAACGGGCCCAGTAGGGATCTTAACTCCGCACCCAGACAAGAACATTATACTCACGTCCTGTTCAACGACCGTGAAGCACATATAGTGAAGCGATAAGCATGTCTAATCTATATTTGCTTTTGGATCTGCTGCAGGCTTCGCATACCTTCATCATTCTGCTTTATGTCATCGCTTCCATCCCGATAGTATGGACGGATATACGCTGGATGATTATACCAGACATTATCATTATTCCCGCGACCGCCCTGTTTCTCATGCTGCGAGTGATTGTGTTTGATCATGCTTTGCTGGAGATTGCCGCATCGGCAGCAATAGTGCTTGCTGCCGCGAGTATAGTTTATGTCGCTGCCCACGGAGGCATCGGGTGGGGGGACGTTAAACTGCTCACTATGACCGCAATCGCATTCGGTGCAACATTTACTGCAGCAGCTGTCGTTGCCGCAGTGCTGCTTTCAGCCTCATTTGCCACGGCATTACTGGTAATTGGAAAAGCACACCGACACACCCGCATTCCATGGGCTCCATTTATTACATCCGGCGCAATATCGCTGCAACTCTTGGTAGTCATTGTACATAGTACTTGAAGTTAGTTTATGGCACTATGCCTGATAACGGCTTCATACAAGCCAGTACAGCACGGCTGGATTTCCGCCGATAAACTCCTGAACAACTTCGGCTATCAAAACCGCGTCTACTCACTCCCCGAGCTGTGATTGATCTCCCCCCAGCTTTTCAGTGACCAGGAGATAATCTGAGTTACCGGGTAATCTTCCCGGACTACCGAGATAATCCTGTTCTGGCCATCATAGGTATGCAATAAGGCGAAAAGAAAAGGGATCTTGATCATGTCCGCAAAATGCAGGACCGCGGGTTCGCTATTTTAAACATTGCCGAGAATCGGCTGCTCAAGCGGCAGCTGAAAAACCACTGGACGCACCGATCCGGAAACACTCCCGGTCGTCCGCGAGTGTCAAAACAAGTGCGATTACTCATTCTGGACATCAAATCTCACAAACCATTCTACGGCTGTCTGCGCATTGCCAGAGAACTGCCGAAACTTGCGATCGATGTTTCCAGCGAGACCATTCGGCGAATGCTACGCAACGGGTACAAAAATGGTGATATAAAACCCACAGGCAGCAGGAAGCGGTTTCTCAAACTGCATACCCGATCGATCAAGCAGTTTGGTATAACCACCACCCCCGTATCAGGAAATCAGCAATCAATGCCCCAACAGAACACCGACGCAAAGGCAGGGCAAAAATCACAGTGAACCGGTACTCTTTTGGCTGTATCATAACTACTACCAGTTACAAGTTTTGCGGCTGCACATCCTGTTCGATATCTTCAAATAGTGACAGGGCATTTTCAAATGCGGCATCCATGTTGAAGTAGCGGTAATTAGCCAGGCGACCGGCAAAGTATACATGGTCTTTTTCGGCTTCCTTGGCGAGGTTCTGGTATTGCGCATAGAGTTTCTGATTTCTTTGGCTGAACACTGGATAATATGGCTCGCCTTCCCAGGTTGGGTATTCCTTGATAATTATGGTTTTGGGGTTGCTCTGTCCTGTGGATTGTTTGGGCTCAGTAATCCTGGTGTAGTCATAATCATTGGGATAATTAATCGTAGCGCTTTGCTGATACCGTTCCAGATCGTGAGTTTCATATTCAAAGCGAAGAGACCGGTACTCCAGACGATCAGAGATCCGGTTGGCAAAGTACTGATCTATCCTGCCGGTAAAAAAGACCTTTTCAAAAGATGATACGTCGAATTTCTCCGCGAAAAAATCCACACCGAGCTGCAGCTCTATATTGGCATTATCCGTTATATTCCGGAACAGCTGTGCATAGCCTTCTGTTGGCATCGCTTGATACGTATCGGTGAAGTAGCGGTCATCGAAATTTCTCCGGACCGGAATGCGATTCATAACCTGAGCATCGAGTTCGCTTGGATCCATATCCCATTGCTTACGCGTGTAGTTCTTGAACATCTTTTCATACAGCACACGCCCGACCCGGTTTAACGCGGATTCCTCGGAATTGGCCGGTTCTGCGATATTCTCGGTATTACGGGCAAGCCAGGCGTCCATTTCACTGCTGTTTTCTATGTGTGTACCAAAAAGCCGGTTGACGGTAGTAATGTTTACAGGTATGGGAACCAGATTCCCATCTACACTGGATAACACACGATGTTCATACGGGGACCAGGCGGAAAACCTGTTCACGTAATCCCATACCCGTTCGTTACTGGTATGAAAAAAATGAGGGCCGTATAACGGAATCAGCAGGCCTTCCTCCGTTACCATATCATAACAGTTACCGCCGAGGTGTTCACGTTTATCTATCAGTAATACCTTCTTTCCTAAAGCTGCATAGCGCTCGGCGAGGACAGCGCCGGAAATGCCAGCTCCTACAACAAGTATCATGTTACCTTCCTATATGGTTGCTCGATTGATATAATCAGAATAATCCTTGCGAAGGGGCGAATAATTCCCCAAAAACAGTTCCGAAGAAATGAGGAAGTCGGCCGTTGCCCGGTTGGAGGCTAATGGTATGTTATACAGCACAGCGATCCGTTCAAGGGCCTTCACATCCACGTCATGCGGCTGGGGTTCCATAGGATCCCACAGGAAAACCATTATATCTATTTTGCCGTCGGCTATCAAGGATCCCAGCTGCTGATCTCCGCCAAGCGGACCGCTTTTCAGGCAGACTATCTCGGGGATGATATCCGGAGAGGTTCCAACCATTTCGACAAAGGCCTCGCGTACGCGCATGCCGGTAGTACCGGTACATATGATTTTATGGCCGTTGAGCTTTTGCCAGTTGTATTTTACCCATTCGACCAAATCACGTTT
This sequence comes from uncultured Spirochaeta sp., assembly GCA_964486425.1. GTDB lineage: Bacteria > Spirochaetota > Spirochaetia > DSM-27196 > DSM-8902 > Spirochaeta_B. Next base: position 3,693 of record CAZANF010000004.1, read on the forward strand.
ACGGTGATCGTGGGCGACCAGGGCTATTGTTTTGCGCCTGTTCATTTGAGCTCCTTCATAATCACTGTAGTACAGTATACTCTTTCTATATGCTGATCAGCAAACCCGAGTATATCCCCGATTTACGGCTTGCCGAAATGCCGGATGCCTCGACTAATCCAGACTATAAAAGGGCATAATCAGAAATAACTATATCCAATTGTACACTCCGCATTCATGCAGTAGAATGTAAATTCCAGAGGTAAAAAGATGAGCGATACGATAATTTATGTTGATGATGAACCCCCTGTACTTCGGGCGATGAGCCGGGACCTCGAGCCGTGGCTTGCAAAAAAGAGCCTGCAACTGAAGACAATCAGCTCACCGGATGATTGCCTGGAGTATCTGCAGGAAAATTCGGATGAGGTACTGCTGATAGTTTCGGATTTGCGTATGCCCGGAATGAAAGGGAGTAATCTGCTGAACAGGATCGCCCGGGATTATCCGGATATCGGACTCATGCTGCTGACTGCCTACTCCAACATGGAAGAAATTACCCGAGCTGTTTCAGCCCATATTCTGGGGCTCCTGTTAAAGCCCTGGGATCCCGAACATTTGAAAGCAGAGCTTGATACGGCAATACAGCGAGTACATCGTCTGCGAACCTCCGAGCAGCACCGGATCGAAATGGAGAGCCAGCTGAAAATAGCCGGAGACTTCCAGACGCGATTCCTTGCTGAAAGCTTACCCGAATCCCCCCGTTACTCCATCCAGGCCGACTATATCCCATCGCCGGGAAATTTTGTAAGCGGTGACCATTATGAGGTAGTGAAACTCCCGGAAGATAAACTGCTCATTCTGGTCGCAGATGTGAGCGGGCATGGCGTGAAATCGGCTTTGGTAGCAACTATACTCAAACTGATTATAGACGACATGAAGCCCTATATATATTCAAAGGATTTCTCTGTTGCTGAATTAACAGACCAGCTGAACATATCATTAATCAACCGTCTCCACCAGACAACCGAGATCCTGGTCTCATTCTCCGCGCTGCTGATTGATACCACGACCTATACGGTTCAATACGCCGGTGGTGGAAATCCCCCGCTTTACATTATCCACCATGGTGCTGTGGACAATATCTCCGGAGGAGGTCCTGCCTTGGGCTTTACCGATCAAGTTACCTACGAAGAACGGACCTGCAAAATTGAGCCTGGAGATCGACTGGTCCTGTTCACCGATGGCTTATATGATCGCGGGGCTGCGCGGACAATATCTCTGCAGGTTCTTGAGCAAATTTTTCTTCAATCGGATAAGCATACGGATTTCCTGGCCCAGGTTCGTCGATTGCTGCGCTCACAGGATGCCATGGAGATATCCGGGTCAGCTAAATTCGGCGATGATGATCTCACCATTATCAGTGTAAAACTGCATGAACACTATTAGCGCAATAATCGCCATCGATTATCAGATATTTCCCCTCGCAGCCCTTGCAGCATTAGGGTCCATTATACTGGCTGTTACCAGCATATGGCAGTACCGCTCCAAGCAGATAGCAACCGTACTCATCTGGTACCTCACCATGGTAGGACTGTTCCTGATTGCAAATACTATTGAACTGCTTGCCACCAGCGGGTCAGTTACAATTATTGCTGCCAAGACAAGTCATATGTTCTTCCTCGGATTGGGACTTGCCTGGCTGGCATTCGGATTCTACTACGGCGGATTTCCTCATCTGGTTACATGGAAAAACTTCCGCTGGTTTACCATTATTCCCGTTATCATCAGCAGCATTGTCTGGACGAATGAGCAGCATGGACTCTTCTGGCAAAGCACCGGTATAACTGCAATCAGGAATTTTACCGTAATGCAGCCGACATACGGGCCGTGGTTCTGGCTTTACGGGATATTTCTGTATGTCGTACTGATTGGCGGAGTACTGCTGATGGTGACCGCGGGCGCATCTGCACAACGAGTAGTCCGACGACAGACTCTGTTAATATCAATGGGAGCTTTGATACCGATCCTGTTCAATTTGATCTATGTTTTTCGTGTTTTTCCGGGATTGCGAAAGGATTATACCCCGATCGCATTTGCGCTTGCCGGAATCCTTTTCTATTTGAGTGTACATCGATATAACTTGTTCAGGATTCTTCCGATTAATCGCCATATAGTCCTTGAAGATGTGCACTCGGCCGTTATAGTCCTGGACAATACCGGCACGGTTATGGACGTGAACTCCTATACCGAACAATTGCTGGATATAAGCAGCCGGGATATACTCGGATTTCCGATTATTCATCACCCGGTACTGTACCAGATCCTGTCCGAGGTCCCCCTGGATGCACGCCTAAATTTTGAAACAACCCGCACACTCGAGAGCGAATCCCTGCAGCATCTGTATATCTGGATTCAACCGGTCTACCAGAAAAAGAATCAGCTGCAGGGAACAGTCATTACCATTCAGGATGTTACCTCCTGGAATGCCTTGCTTCAGGAACGTAACAACGCAATTACCGAGCTGCAGACAGAGCGCATTCGCCTGCTGGAATTGCAGATGATGCTGCAGCGGCAGGAGCGGCTGTCTACCATTGGTCAGCTTGCGGCAAACATGGCCCATGAAATCAGTAATCCCCTCACCTTTATCAACAGCGGTATTGATGAGCTCGAGCGGCGTACACCGTCGCCGGCTGGTGATCAGACCATGCTGGATATCCGGGAGGGGCTGCGACGTATTTCACACAGTGTGCAGTCGCTGCTGCAGTATGCGCGCGGGGTTTCAAGAACCGCGGATCCTGTACCCGTCCCGTTCAGGGAAATAGTTGCCAAAAGCGCCACCCTTGTCTCTCCTGCTATGGAGGACGCAGTACTAACCGTGGACATCCCGGAGGATACCTGTATTCGCTGCCGTAGCAGCGAAATCAGCCAGGTGCTGGTTAATCTGCTGCTGAATGCAGCTCATGCCGCCAACCTTCAGCATACCGGTGATGGAGAATCTGTCCGTCCATGGGTCCGGATATCAGCAGCTGTTCATGGGGAGTATCTGAACTGCAGGGTCAGCAACAGCGGCCCGGAAATACCACAGGAGATCCGCGGGCGCATTTTTGAGCCGTTCTATACCACCAAGCAGCACGCAGGGACCGGTTTGGGGCTGAGCATATGCAAGAAAATTATCGAGAATGGTCATGACGGACGCCTGTATCTGGAGCCAGGTATGCCGACAACTTTTGTAATTGAACTGAGATGCATAGTATATTAGTCCAATGAGAGTAGATAAAAACAGGCTTTGGATATCCCGCTGGAGTACCTATGCACTACTGACAACCTCGGCCGGATACATCACTCTGCTGATTCTCATCCGGATACATCAACAGAATATTACCGACTGGACTATCATTGCGCAATCCTTGATTCACGAGGTCGCTGCCGCAACTGCCGTGCTTGGGGCTGCATATATCGCCGGGAGAATTCATACAGTATTAGCCGGAATTGTACTTTTCCTGTATTCAGCTATCTTTATTCTCAACCTTGAACTAACCAGTGCAATGGGGTATTCGGTATCAATCCAGCACATACATTTCGCCCTTCACCCGGATTTTATCCGTGCCGGTGCAGCCAACCTCAGTATGCCGCTGCCGACAGCGGCACTTTTCACAAAAGGGCCCCTTCTCGCAGGAAGTCTGCATTTTGCAGAAAAACTACCGCTGAAGCAGTTAGGAATTTTTACTGCAGCCGCCATCGCAGCTGCAGTAATTTTGCCTGCCGGATCGAACTGGCGTGAGGGGGCATTTATAACCCACAGCATTCGTCAATCGTTCAGCGGGCAAAATACCTCACACATGTCTACCCAGGGTCAGGATGCTTATGAACCCCTTCAGGCTGGACAGCGGATTATTCCCCGTGCCGCTGGAGAGCGCAACATTCTGATTGTGGTGCTCGAAGGGATTCCGGGACCGTACCTGGAAACGGTTCAGCAGCGCAGCGGTGTGGAGTCACCAGTCATTATGCCGAACCTGACTCGCATTGCCGGGACAGGACTCACCGCAGTACAGTCTGTAGTACATAACCGGCAGACAATACGTGGTCTGTATTCATTGCTTACCGCGGATTATCCCCGGCTGGATCTTTCCACCCCCAAAATCTATTCCTTTATGCAAACACCCGAAGACGAAAGACCGGCTGCATTACCTGCTGTTCTACGCGATACAGGGTATCGCACATCATTTTTACAGGCTGCTGATCTTTCATATATGTCCAAGGATCAGTTTATGCCGGAAGCCGGATTTGAAAATGTACACGGCCGGGAATGGTTTCAATATCACTATGTAGACTTTGACTGGGGACCCGACGATAAAGCTTTTTTTGAGCAGGCGCTTGATTTTATAGTGAAACAGGACAACGAACCTGGTCCGTGGATGACTACCCTACTCACCGCCGGTACACATCATCCTTACGGTGTATCGTATGAGTATGCGGCGGACTTTTCGAACAGACGCGAAGCATCCGCGGCATATCTGGATGAGGCATTGGGAGATTTTATAAGCCGGTTATCCTCACAGGGAATCCTGGAGGACACCCTCATAGTATTTGTAAGCGATGAGTCACATGGTATTCCCGATCACCCGTTCGGTGATTTCTGGGGCACAACTACCCTCATAGCACCGGAGATTGATGAACCGCTCATTGTGGAAGATGTTTTCGGGTTGATTGATATTCCGCGAACAATACTCGATTATATCGGCTATACAGATGAGGCTCATCGTTTTTCCGGCCGCAGTCTGCTGCGCCGTTATTCCAGCTACAGAAGCATTCACTTTGGTGAGTTCATTTCACCCGAACCTGGAATAATCTATGAAATTATGGGCCGGCAGCAGCGTCGCTACGAATCGGATTCAAACCTGCTGTTCAGTCCCTCATACGCCATCCACAGCTCGACGGATAATGATGAGTCATTTGACAAACTCCAGGTTTCAGACTACAGCTCAGTCAACAGCTCTGCCGATACCAGCGACGAGACTACTCAATGGTCATTGCTGCGAGACTCCAGCTTTGAAATCGAGCCGGACTCAAACGCCGTGCTTACCACGGGTCAGTACCTGGAAATCCCGGCGGAATCTGAAGTAACCGTCAGACTGAGTATGAAAACCGAGGGAGATTTTGCTTCCGATCATCCGGATGCTGTACAAGTATCACTGCAGCTGATTTCGGCTTACAAATCCTTGTCGATACAAATCCCGGATATTCCGTCACTTGCACCAGGTGAGTCGCTCAATCTGCAGTTCACGTTTCCAGCCAATAACTCACTTCCCAAATTCTGGGCTCATCTCACCGCCGAATCGCTTCAGAATCAGGAAGCAGGTCTCACGGTGGAGGAATTCAGTCTTACGGCACACGCAAACCCGGATCCTGAGTACCGCCTGGATTATCTCCTGCACGAACAGGGAATTCCAATGATTGGACATGCCGGCGGAAGCTATCTTGGGCATCCCTACACAAACTCCAGTGAGGCTTTGCAGGAGAATCTGGAGTACTTTACCGTATTTGAAATCGATTTCGAATGGACGGCTGATGACCGGATGATTGCCATTCATGACTGGAATACCATATTCGAGCGGCTCTATGGATTTGTACCGGAAGAACCGCTTACCATGGAAGAATTCCGGGAATTGGATCCCGAGATCCCAATAACCCCCATGGACTTACCGATGTTACGTCAATTTTTGCAGGATCATCCGAATGTCCGCATTGTTCCCGATATCAAAAGTCGCACTACCGAGGGTTTGGAAGCCATAGCCGAAGCGATTCCAGACCATGAAAAACGGATTATTGCACAAATTTACCAACCGGAAGAATGGAGTCACGCTGTCGGTTTAGGCTATGAAGATATTATCTGGACGCTGTATCGCTTCCCCGATAACTACTCGGTTGATACAGTCATGAATGCACTAACGCGCATGCAGGATGACTATCCGGATCGGCTATATGCGGCAGCAATGCCGGTCGAACTAGTCGAACATGGTCATGCTCAAGCAATCCAGGAAACCGGGATTCCCGTGTATGTTCATACAATTAACAGCCGCCAGGAGATGGAACGCATGATAAACCTGGGAGTATCAGAGGTGTTCACCGACGACCTGCCTGGCGAATAATCCGGACATCTGCTAAACTCCTGCCATGAACTGGTCGGACTTCGGACACAAACTCACCGCACGCAGCGGGATTCTCGAACTCATGGATGATCTAGGCAAGGCAATGCAAAGCCCGGGGAAGAAATACATGCTGGGAGGCGGAAATCCCGCAGCCATACCGGAGGTAAATCTTGTCTGGCGGCGCAGGATGCAGGAAATCCTTCAAAACGGTGACGAATTCGAACGCGGCATCGGCAATTATGATACCCCGCAAGGCAAGCAAAGCTTTCTTGAATCCATGGCCGGCCTACTGCACAGGGAATACGGATGGGATATCGGCCCGGAGAACATTGGGGTAACCAACGGCAGCCAGAGCGCCTTCTTTATGCTGTTCAATCTGCTCAGCGGCCGTCTGGATGCAGAGCGGGGACAGGGGGTAAGCCACATCGCTCCTGCCGGCCACGATACCAGCATCGGGCACAGTAAGATTCTGCTGCCCTTTACCCCGGAGTACATCGGCTATGCAGATCAGGGGATCAGTGAGGACCATTTTGTTTCCCAGCGACCGGTTATTGAGCTGCTGGGCGAGTATGAATTCAAATACCGCGTCGATTTCTCGAATCTGAACATCACCCCGGACATCGGCGCCATCTGTGTATCGCGTCCAACAAACCCCACCGGCAATGTTCTGACTGATGAAGAGATCCGCAGCCTGGACCGGCTGGCGCAGGAAAACGGCATCCCGTTAATGATAGACAATGCCTACGGCACACCATTTCCAAATATCATTTTCACGCAAGCCGAGCCGTTCTGGAACCCCAATACCATCCTTGGACTGAGCCTGTCAAAACTCGGGCTGCCCTCAACCCGCACCGGAATACTGGTGGCAAGACCGGAGGTAATAGAGGCTGTTTCTGCGGTAAATGCGATAACCTCGCTCTCCAACGGCACCTTTGGCCAGCTTATAGCCGGTCCGATGCTGGAAAGCGGCGAAATGCTTTCCCTGAGCAATGAGACCATCCAGCCATTTTACCGGGAACGTTCCCGGCAGGCCCTGTCGGCAATGCAGCATCGCTTTGAGGGCCTGCCCTGGCGCGTGCATAAAAGCGAGGGAGCCTTGTTTCTCTGGGTATGGTTCGATCATCCGGGAATAGACACCTTCGAGCTGTACCAGCGCCTGAAAAAACACAATGTCATTATCGTACCCGGCAGATACTTCTTTTACGGAATGGACAATGAAACCCGCAGCTTCGACGACTGGATGCATCGCAATCAATGCTTTCGTATGAACTTTGCCGGCGACCCGCAGATGATTGATGAAGCCCTCAAGATTATCGCCGGCGAGGTAAAGATGCTTCTCCGGGAGGCTGGGTTATGAGTATTCAGCTGAAGCTGATTGATATTGAAAAGCTGCGCGCCGGCAGTAATCTCATGCAAAGCCCGCGCTGGGCAGAGCTGAAAGCACGGCTCGGGCACCAGGTAATCGGCTTTCGCCTGTCGGCGGAAGAAACAGAGGATACTTTGCTGGCAATTATGCAGCACGGACCGAGGGGCTATCGCATTGCCTATCTGCCGTGGTCTCCCCGTTTACACCCCGAGTCCATGCCTGAGGGTTGTTTTCTGGAACAGCTGTCTGTATCCCTGCGTCCATATATGCCCGAGGACACCCTGTGTCTGCGATTCGATTTGCCTTGGAGATCCCCGTTTGATGAGACACCGCCGGATCCGCATATCCGTAATGTCCGCATGAACTTCGGCACACAGCTGCATGCTATCCGGAAGGCTCCAACCGACATTCAACCCACCACTACCCTCATGCTGGACCTGACCCGGTCAGAGCAGGATCTGCTGTCGGCAATGCGGCCGAAGACCCGCTATAACATCCGTCTGGCAGAACGGCGCGGTGTACGCGTGCGCGCTGCAGCAGCAGAGGAGATACCGGCCTGGTATGAACTGTATACCCAAACGATGCAGCGCCGGAATATACCTGTGCATCCGCTGTCATTCTTTACCAAGCTGTTCCGCACACGCAGATACGGGAGCAGCGGCACACGCTTCGAGCTGCTCATGGCAGAACACAATGGGATACCGTTGGCCGGCATAATCATTGCCGTTACCGGTTCACATGCAGTCTATCTGTACGGAGCAAGCGGAGATACCGGCCGAGGCCTTATGCCGACATATGCCCTGCAGTGGAGGGCTATTCAGCTCAGCAAGCTCTATGGCTGCCTCCACTATGATATGTTCGGAATCCCTCCGGTCCCCGATGCACAGCACCCGATGCACGGATTATATCAGTTCAAGAAGGGTTTTGGCGGTACAAGGGTGCAGCGTCGCGGCTGCTGGGATTTTCCCTTCGCCGCAGAAGACTATAACGCAATGGGCCTGCATGAGATTACGAGGGGCGGCTATCATGGATAGTCCCGAACAGCTTCACCCGTTATTGAGTACACTGACGGTAGAATACCATGCTTCGCTATCCTCTATACCAGGAAAAGAATGGACCCGAATTGCTGAATCTGCATCTCCGCTGCTGCAGTGGGACTGGCTGGCGAATCTCGAACAGAGCGGTTCCGTTGCCGCTTCGAGCGACTGGCAGCCGCAGCATATCTCAGTACGGGATAAGGGACTGCTGATTGCAGCCGCCCCGCTCTACCGTCGCGAACACAGCAGCAATGGAGAGTTTGTGTTTGATTTCGCCTGGGCCGATGCGGCAGATCAGCTCGGATTCGACTACTATCCCAAGCTTGTCGGTATGAGTCCTGCCTCGCCTGTACCAGCGTTCGAGATTCTGGTTGATTCGACATGGTGTGCACGAAATAAAATAGAGCCGGCGGAACTGCAGCGCTGGGTATCGGCAGAAATCTGTATGCATGCGGTCAAGAACGGGATCCACAGCGTACACCTGCAGTATGTGCGCCCGTATATGCGCGAGATAACGGCGGGGTTAGGCTTCCAGGAATGGCGTCATGCGGGATTTACCTGGTTCAACCGCGGCTACAGCAGCTGGGATGATTTTTTGCTGTCCCTCAGCAAGGACCGTCGCCGGAATGCTCGTCGGGAACGCCGCAAGCTGCGTGAAAGCGGAATTCACGTTCAAATTCTGCGAGGGAATGAACTGCCGGCGGAATGGCAGGATACGATGTATCGTTTCTATCGCAACACTAATGATCAATTTGGACCCTGGGCAGCTCGCTTTTTAACCCGGGAGTTTTTCCTGCATATCCTGCAGGCGGGTGCGGACAACCTTCTTTTTGCGGTAGCGTCTGATGAAGCAGAAGAACATGCAGAACCGATTGCCATGGCAATGTTTCTGATACGGGGGAAGGAGTTATTCGGTCGCTACTGGGGATGCCGGAAAACGATTCCTTTCCTGCATTTTGAATGCTGCTACTACGCACCAATAGAGTGGGCAATTTCCAACAATATTCAACGATTTGACCCGGGGATGGGCGGTGAGCACAAGATTCATCGCGGTTTTGAAGGGATTACCAATTACAGCCTGCATTGGTTTCAAGACCCCCGCATGGGCTATCTCTTTAAGGAAAATATCCATCAATTTAATGATTTTACCGAGATGGAACTTGCCGCTGCGGCACAGATGAGTCCATTATTACCAGATAAGGAGACTACCAACCATGAATAAATCAGAGCTTGCCACATTTGGCGGAGGCTGCTTCTGGTGCGTTGAAGAGGCATTCCGGAGATTACCGGGGGTACAATCGGTGACCAGCGGCTATGCAGGCGGAACAACTCCTAATCCCGGTTATGAAGCAGTATGCAGCGGGACTACTGGTCATGCGGAGGTGGTACAGATAGAGTTTGATCCGCAGACTATAAGCTATGCACAGCTGCTGGACTTCTTCTGGAAGATTCATGATCCGACAACCCTGAACCGTCAGGGTGAAGACCGGGGAACCCAGTACCGCTCTATTATTCTCTATCACTCCCCCGACCAGATGCATACAGCATGGCAATCCAAGCACAATCTGGATGCCGCCGATACCTACTCCGACCCCAGCACAACCGAGATTGTACCGCTGGAGCAGTTCTACCCGGCAGAGGATTATCATCAGCGCTATTTCACCCGTAATCCCAACGCCGGCTATTGCCGGGCGGTAATCGCACCCAAGCTGGCCAAGATTTCAGGCTTCACCGAGTATACCTCCAGATGAGAACCACCCGTGTCATGCTGCTGCAGATATTCATGGGACTCATATTAGCCGGGAGCACCTTCGGTGCTTTCTGGGTATACAGCAGACTTCAGCCGCAAGTCCAGCCGAATAACCAAACACTGCGGATAAGCACGGACTATCCCGACCCACTGGCTGCCGAGGACTATACCCGGCGGCTGAAGCAGGATCTCCTGGGCAAACCCTGGATAATCCCGTATGACGGAGTGCTGGGCGGTACCATGGGCTTTCATACGGTCGAGAATATATTCATACTCTCGGAGCGCTGGGTATACGCCAGGTTCGAGGATGGTCATATTGCCGGTGACATGCTGCTGGAATACAGGATTCATTCAACCGGAGAAATTGTATGGGAGATACTGCACAGCAGCTTGTTATGAGTTCGAGTGCTGCGCCATATAAGTAATCAGGTCGGCCCTGCTGGAACTGGATGCTATTTCATTCACAGCCTCGTCGGTGTTCAGTACCCCGGCAATACCCGACAATACCTGCAGATGCGGCCCAGGCTCGCGCTCCGGTGAAACTATCAGAAAGACCACCTTTGTGGGTTTTTCATCCAGAGACTTAAAATCAATCCCTGCAGGCGACAAACCTACTGCTACACTTAACCTGCGAACCCCTTCACTTCTTCCATGCGGAATAGCCACCCCATGCTGCATGCCGGTGCTCATACTCTCTTCCCGCTCAAGTACAGCTTCCAGAACAGCATCCTTATCCTGCAGCTTTCCGGCCCGCTGCAGAATCTCTACCAGCTCTACTATGACCCCTTTTTTCTCGGTACTGCGGAGCTGAAGGGAAATACAGTCTATTTCCAGTATTCGATACCAGTCAACCGAAGTGCGGTTTTCCTTTTCCACCAGGGCTTTCTGCAGCTCTACCGGTTTGCTGATGGTGCGTAAATGGTCTACACGATTTTGAAGAGTCAGGATTGATTCATATACCAGGTTGTTTATAAAAGTAACATCCTCTTTTGCACTGGAAAAATGCAGGCTGCGTTCAGTTGCCATGAGCGAGATATACACCATTTCGCGACGCATCTGATACAATCGCTGCTCCATCTCCGCGGAATGAATATAGAAACCTTCATTTCGCATGGTATGTATGAGGTCGCTCAACAGGAAATCAGTCAACTCTCGCGAACCGAACTCAAACTCGGTGGTCACATCCTCGCTTTTCTCCATTTCACCCTTGGTTCCGCGGCGGTCAACCTTAAGCAGAAAATTGAAAATCGGGGGTGCTGTGATTGTCGAAATTAGCGTCATAAGAATTACAATCCCGAAGAACATATCGTCTATAAGACCAGTGCTGATCCCTATACCGGCAATAATGAGCGCGACCTCCCCCCGGGGCATCATTCCCAGGCTGATGCGCAGGCTCCCCAGACCGGTAAATCCGGTCAGGTAGGCAGGTATACTGCAGCCGATCAATTTTGAAAGAATTGCCACACCTGCAAAAAGCAATCCGTACTGCAGTACCGGGATACTCACCAGTAACTCGAGATTGATGATCATTCCCATGACTGTAAAAAAGAGGGGATCAAAAAAATGATGGATTACCTTGATTTTCTCCTGGATAACATAGGCCAAATCTGTATTGGAGAGTGTAAGGCCGACGACGTAAGCTCCAATAATCATTGCAAGCCCGGCGGTTTCAAACAGACCGGCGACCACAAGGGCCATTCCAAGGGCGAGTACGGCAATCTGGGAATGATTCGGCTCGAATTTAAGCAGCCGGCTAATTTGGCGGGAAAAGGCAATACCGAGGAAAAGAAAGCCGGTCCATACCAGGAGTGCCTGCGCAGCTACCCAGATGATCGCGGCATAAGCTACATTACCGTCTACAACGAAGCCGTCGATACCGATAAGAACAGCCAGCAATGTAATCCCGATTACATCCTCAATTACCGACGCAGCCAGAATAGTAACCCCTTCCGGAGAGGCAAGTTTCCGGCGGTCACTTAAAATTCGGGCCGTTATATCCACAGAGGTGGCAATTGCGACAACACCAAGGAAAAATGCGCTGGGGTTTAACCACTGGCCGTCCAGCAGCAGACTGCCGACATACAATCCTGCTGCCAATGATATTACCGCGCCGCCGATTCCAACCAGACTGCCCTTGAGGGCATAGCGGATAAACAGTTTCAGGTCGGTCTCAAGCCCGCTGAGAAACAGTAGCACGATAGAAGCCACCATGGCAAAACCAAAAAGCTCGGGGGAAACCGCTACCGTATTGCCACTGTGAGGAAATAATCCGGATGGAAATCCCGGTACGGCTATACGGCCCAGTAAAAAGGGACCAAGCATAATCCCGGCACCGAGTTCACCCAGGACACTGGGGAAATGAAACCTTCGTGCAATACGTGCACCGGTGTACCCGGCAAAGATGATAATTCCGATCTGCAGTACGAGCACCATCATTCGATGGGTTACATCACCCTGGGTGTGTCCACCCTGAGCAGCAGCCGCTGCTGGTGCTGCCGCTATACATAACATAACCAGCACCAGCAGATGTTTTAAATTGCGAACCCTTTCATTCTTTACAATCCCTGCGTTGTATACAGATATCGCTTGATCTTCATGGTCGGGGTTTTTTCGAAGGGCTCCTCCCTGGGGATAATATCCGCTATTTTCGAGAACACATTCAGCTCTGCGTTAATCTTGCGACGCTGTTCCTCAAGGTATGCATCAATATCTGTGCGAAACTGCTTCATCCCCTGCTTCACAACTTCCGCGCTGTCCTTCACGGTGGATTGAATAGCCGAATGCCAGTCCTTGATATTTGAATGCAGAGAGGCCACATGATCAAGAAGGGCTTCATAATTCAGATACACCATTGCTATCAGCTTATCACCTGTATGCATTACCAGAGATTCCTCAATATAGGGTTTCTCATTGATTACTGCCTCAATTTCCTCAGGATAGATGTTCTCTCCACTTGAGCCTACAATCATATTCTTGATCCGCCCGCGGATGGACAGTACCTTGCCGGCAGTGAAATGACCGATATCCCCCGTGCGGAACCACCCGTCCTCAGTAAACACCTCTGCGGTTCGTTCCGGATCTTTATAGTACCCTTTCATGACATTGGGACCAAAAACCTGGACCTCGCCCTCGTTCCTGCCGCCGAAGTTTTCATCCAATCGTACCGGAACCTTATCCCGTACCGGCCCGATTGCCTGAAAGGTTGTATTCTTTGGACCGGAACCTGCCACCAGCGGGGATGTTTCGGTCAGGCCATACCCGATAGCATAGGGAAATCCGGCATCCCGCAGGAATCGTTCAACATCCGGAGCCAGGGCTGCCCCGCCGATACCGAAAAAGTGCAGACGTCCGCCGAACATATCATAGATCTTTCGTCCGGCAGCCTTATGCAGCAGCTTCTGAATCGGCCGTATACGATACAGAAAACGCATTACAGCCTTGTCGGTCAGCTTCGGCAGAACGCGTCCGCGAAATATCTTCTCGATAAACAACGGTACGGCAAGCATAAGGTGAGGCTGTATTTTCTGCAGGGCCGGCATAAGTACAGATGGAGAAGGCGGCTTACTCATATAATACACACATGCACCTGAAGCTACAGCTACCAGGAACCCGAGGGTGCACTCATAGGTATGGGAAAGCGGCAGCAGTGAAAGCATGGACTGTCCATGTTGGATATCGGGAATCTGACGGGATGCCTCGACATTGGACACAATATTGGTGTGAGTCAGCATGACCCCTTTGGAATTACCGGTTGTACCGGATGTGTAGATTATCGCAGCAACTGTATCCGGTTCGGACGGGGTATCGGCCGTTGCGGAGGGATCGCCCAGTACACTGCTTCCATGCAACTTTGAGGTATCGTCGGATGACACCTGTGTATCGCGGGGAAGCAGCTCAAGGCTTTCCAGCAGTATCGCCTGTATTTCGCCGGACTGCTGCTGCTCGGAGAGCTTTGGATACTGACGGGCCGAAATAAACACCGTTTTCACCTCGGCGTGCTTAATAATATTGCTAACCTCAACTGCGGTAAAATCCGGGAGAATCGGCACGATTATCGCGCCGATTCTGGCGATTGCAAGATACGCAACACCCCAGTTCGGCATGTTCTCACTCAGTATAGCCACTGGATCTCCAGGCTTCACACCTAGTTCACGCAAGCCGACCCCAAGACGTCGGGTACGTTCATCGACATCCTGAAAGGTTAGCGGATCTGAATCCACAAAGCTGAGGGCGGGTTTGTCCGCATGTTTCTTGAGGCTGCGCTGTAAAATATCCGGTATTGTACGAACTTCTAATTCACTCATACCTTCATAATAAAGCCAAATCACCTCTTAAACAAGGAATTACTATTTCAGTTATGTATAACTGTCTATAAATTCAAGCACCTTTTTTCGTATCTGCTGCTGAATAGGGCGAACCTGTTCAATCTTCTCTTCAAAACTGCCCTGTGCGGCAGAGGGATCTGGAAACGGCCAGTGCAGGCGTTCTTTTTCGGCAGGAAAAATCGGGCAGCGCTCCTTCGCCTCAAGGTCACATACGGCAATTACATAATCAAAGGACTTTCCCTGCGCATGCAAATCATACACCGATCGGGTAGGTTTTCCTTCAATCTCGATTCCGTCATCCTTCAGCAGTTCCACCACCACAGGATTCAGTTTTCCAGGTTCGAGTCCCGCACTTTCCACCTCAAAACGATCGCCGGCAAAGAGACGAATGTACTCCTCTACCATCTGACTCCGGGATGAGTTATGTATACATATAACCAGAATACGTGCTTTGTTTTCCATACTTCCTCCATTCTTATCCAAAAGGCTGTCAGCAGATCTCACTTAACGGCACAGGGCGCCCGAAGAGATACCCCTGCCCAAGAGAGATCCCCATGTCAATGAGACGGCTGCGATGGTCTTCAGTCTCTACAAATTCAGCCACCAACTGTACATCTGCCTCTTTCGCGAATCCGACCACCCAGTTGACCAGCCGCCGTGACCGTACACTGGTAACGATATCCCGCACCAGGGTGCCGTCGATTTTTACATAATTAAAATCCAGCTCGACAAGCCTGCGCAGATTGGAATACCCGCTGCCGAAATCATCAATAGCGGCCTCCGCACCGTATTCCCGGATCATGCTGATAAACTCCTCGATAAGACCGAAATCGCTGCCCTCTTCCTGCTCTACCAATTCAATTATGAGATTCCGGGCAAATCCGGGATTCTCCTGCAGTAAATGCCTGGTATGCTCCACAATCCGGGGATTCTCGATATCAACGATAGAATAATTCAGGGAACACTTATATGTGCCCGAACTAAAGGCTGGACATGCCTGCTTGAGCATCTGCATCGTCAATTCGGGATAGTAGCGGCTGTTCTTGGCGATATCCAGAAACTGAAAAGGGCTGAGGATCTTGCCGGACCCATCCTTAATCCGCATCAGACACTCATAACCTAGTACTGTGCGATTTTGCAGCTCAATCAACGGCTGCGCATAGGCAATTACCTGATCCGCACGCAGCGAATTACGGATTGTATTAAGAGTACTCAAATTGATATGAATTGCCTTACGGTGCTGTGCAACCACATCGCCGGCAAATACGATACTGCGGCTTTTCAGGGTATCGCGTCCATCCTCAAAGGCAACAATGCCATCATCCAGCACCGTCTCTCCGGGCAAGCTTACCACCATACGAAACTCGCAGGTAAACAGCAAGCCATTAATTTCAAACTCCTCATCGGATATGTGATGTTCAAATGTCCGCATAATCGTCGGGGCTGATTCACCATAGATATAGTTGTCGGTATCAATGAAGCGCAGGACGATTGACCCCCTGTCTATGACATACAACCGGGATTCAACCTTAAACATAGCGGCCGCAATCTCTTCGATACGATCGCACAATACCCGTTCAAGCTCATCGCCGATCTCGGTCCCGTATAGCCGGCGCACATCCGCAACCTCCTTGGAGCGGAGAAAGACCAGCGGATTCGAACCGTTTTCCTCCTCCACATCCTCCTGCAAAGCCATCATATTGGGCCGTTCAGTGACACGATCCATGGTAGCCAGCACAAAACGCCGGTTAATCTCGGCCAGCCGCAAATAGCTCTCAACCTGCGCCCGCAGCTGCACAACGTCGAAGGGTTTATGAATAAAATCCAGTACACCCGATTTAAATGATGTAAGCATTTTGTCGGGGGTGGTTTCTCCGGTAATCATCAGGATCGGAATTCTGGCAGCAAGCTGATGTCTGCGAATCCGCGACACCGCCTCGGGACCATCCATCACCGGCATTCGGTAATCCATCAGAATAAGATCAGGAAACTCCTTCAATGCGATATCAACGCCCTGACTCCCATCTTCAGCCTCGAGAACGTGAATCGGCATATCCTTGAGAACATCTTTCAATACTTTCCGGGATGCAGCGCTGTCATCTACGATCAGAACAACCGGTGTGTGCTTTCGAATCATCTCCTATATCATACATAGACGGTATGAAAAAAGCAAAAGGTGGGGTACAATAATTTCCCAGTCACGGAATACGGGAGGCTCAGTGCGAAGATTATTTTCAGGCGACGGCGAGCGAACCTTGCGGTTGCGCAATATTGCCGCGTACGGAAGCGGCGACGTTTTCGGCGCCGGAGCAACCGTGGTTATCGGACTGTACTTTTTCTTCTTCCTGACCGAGAACGTAGGGTTTTCACCATTAGTCGCCGGAATGGTGTTTGCCGGCGGCAAACTTATCGATGCGATAACCGATCCGCTCATGGGGTACCTCAGCGATATAACGCGCAGCAGGTTTGGCCGACGACGTATATACTTCCTTATAGGTATCATCCCGATCTGGATCACCTTTTTCCTGCTGTGGCTACCGATCGGGGATACACCTGTCATACTCCAGTTCTTTTTCTACAGCATCTGCTACATACTGTTTTCCCTGGTCTATACCCTGGTTATGGTACCGTACTCGGCACTGAACGCCGAGATATCCCGTTCCCGGCAGGGCAGAATGCGCCTGGCCGGGGCTCGCATGTTCTTCGCGTTGTTTATTACCCTTGCTGCGGTTCTGGTCCCCAACTGGCTTATCGACCTGCTGGATATCCGCGGCTATTACATAATGGGGGCATTTTTTGCAACCCTGTTCTGTGCCCCCTGGCTGCTGGTCTTCTGGGGCACATGGGAGCTGCCATATAAACATTCAGTCGAATCAATCAGCTTCAGGGAATACAACAGGAGATTTTTCCAGATTCTTAAAAGCCGCACCGCTCGTAGCCATATGCTCATGTACGCTGCCAGCTATGCATCAATCGATATACTTATGGTGCTCGCCGTGTATTACTTCACCTATTATCTGGGTACCCCGCAGTACATGTATCATCTTACACTCGCGGTAATGATGCTGACCATGATTATCGTTCTGCCGATCTATTACACCCTGTCGAAGCGTTTCAGCATTCGACTGCTGTACGGATGTGCTCTGCTGATATGGGGAAGCGGTCTTGTCTGGGGATATTGCATGATGCAGCCGGGCAGCCACTGGGGCATTATTCTGGGAGCAGGTGCATATTTGGGTTCCGGGATGGCCGGTGCCATGATGCTGCCATGGGCTATTTTTCCCACAGTTACCGATATCGGCGAGTACTTTACCGGTGAAAACCGTGCCGGGATGTATGCAGGGGTACTGACCCTGATACGAAAACTGGTGCAGGGAGTACTGGTAATGCCGCTTATTGCGATTACGCTCTATTCGATCGGCTATATTCCCCAGCTGTTTCCACAAGCTCCGGCAGTAGCTGTCGGACTGCAGCGGATGTTTTTCTTTGCACCGCTCATCTTCATTGCGATCGGGTTGATCGCGGTAATCCGGCTTCCGCTGACACAGGCCAGGACAGCCATACTGCAGGAAACTTTAGCAAAACTCCGCAGCGGGATTCAGACCGACAGGATTGATGCTGCTGCGTCAAAACAGTTAAACCGATTATTGTAGCAGTCGGCGTCTTTGCTCAAGTTCAGCCGACGGTATCCGCAAACCGCTTCGGCAGCTGCTGCAGCTTGTCATCGGACGCATCAGCACCAGCAATAATACCCTGGAACAGCGGCGTCTTCCCGCCCCCCTTCCAGCTGCCGGGAAACTCGTTATCCAGGAAACTCGCCACATCCTTACGCGAACCGTCCGGATAGATTATCGCCCAGCGCACCCCGGCCTCCACCGGCGACAGTATCAGTACCGGTCGTTCTGAAAGACTCCCCAGTTCCCTGGCTGCGAACTCAAATACCTGTCCTTCCGGGATAACCTCTCCTGTACCACTCGCTGCTATTCTCGCTGCCACAGCACGTCCCTGCCCTGCCTGCAGCGCATCCATCTCCTGACGGGCCAACCGCAGCTGTTCCTCCTGCTTGAGTATTCGTGCATGCAGCTCGGCAATCGGTGTCGAATACCGCTGCACAAGATCATCCGCCAGTTCACCAAGCTGCACATACTCATCCGAAGCCCGCTTGCCGATACGGAACTGCAGCCGAAGCCGCCCGCGAATCCGCTCGCTGCCGCATAGCCGAATCACACCCAGCTCGCCGGTGGAAGCGGTATGAACCCCCGCACAGGCAACGCAATCAACTCCCTGGATTCGAACCAGCCGCACCATGCCGGTAATTGAGGTTGGCCGGCGCAGCCGGGTTTGATCGATCCGAGTGTGTTCCAGCCATTCAAAGCTTACCGGGAGATTGCGCTGTATTGCAGCATTCGCGGCATCAACCACCTGCCGAAGCTGCCCGGCCGCGAGCGACTCACGATCGACCTCAATAGCGGTAAATTCCTCTGCCTGTCGGACGGAAACCGTATTCGCATCCGCCTCCCGCTTCAGCATTGCAGACAGCAGATGCTGTCCGGTATGCTGCTGCATATACTCGAACCGATGATTCCAGTCAAGTTTGAGCTGAACGGTCCGGCCGGGCTGCAGGGACGGTTCTGTTTGATGGGCCGGTTCGCCACTTAGGGTCTCTTCCGCTTGATGGGCCGGTCCGGGAACGGCCACCTCCGGAGGTGCTGCCGCAACTGTGTGCAGCACCTGCCCGTCGGCGGTTTTCTGCACATCCAGCACCGTTCTTCCCTCAATCTCTCCGCGGTCTGCAGGCTGTCCGCCGCCTTCCGGGTAAAACAAGGTCCTGTCCAGCAGTACAAGGCAGCGCCCCTTGCCATCCGGCTGAACAGAGACTATGCGAGCCTCCGTGTGAGTCAGATAGGGGTCGTCATAATACAGCTTAACCGTTGCCGCGACGTTGGAATCTTTCATACCTTCAGCTCCATGCCGCTATTGTGGCCAATTTTGCATATATTGGGAACCTCGTTCCCACAACTTTCCAAGGGTATGATACAGTTACAGCACCGTGAAAATAAAAGACAGAAAGATACTGATTCTGATTGGAATAGAACTGGTTCTGTTCCTTACTATTGTTGTGGTAATACTGCTTCTGCAGTCTCAAGGGCGAGCCTTTGTCCGTTCTCCTGTTGTACTGATAGAAAGCCCGACGATCACCTATCTCGTGGGTAAAGCGGACATACAGACAAACCCGACGCGAAACGAGTGGCGGGAATTGGCTATCGGCGATTCTCTTGGCAAGGGAGACACCCTGCGCACCGGCAGCGACAGCAGACTGGATATACGATTCTCCGACGGCACAGCCATACGACTGGAGCAGAATACCACTCTGTCGTTATCCAGCCTTGATTCACGACTGACTGAATTGAAGATCGAAAGCGGCAGCATTTTCGGGCGTTTCCGCAAGCGCTTCCTTGAGCAGGAATACCGGGTTCGCGACAGCAACACCGCAGCCGGGGTACGCGGCACCAAGCTGGCATTCCATAGCGATGGAACCAACACCCGTATCGATGTATACAGCGGTATTGTCGACGTCTATCTGCTGGAACAGCCGGACAGGGTTGTGCAGCTGTATCCCGGCATGCGCACCACCGCATCGCCCGGTCATATACCGGCCGACCCGGTTCCCATTCCAGCCGATGAACAGCAAGCGGCCGAACATTTACTGCGGAACATTCAGTTCGAGCAGGTACTGCTGGTATCTTCCTCCATTCAGTTCGAGTCCAATACCGACCGGATTATGCCGGAATCGATGCCGGAACTGGAGTGGGTTGTCCAGGAACTCGCCGACAGCTCCTACCGGATTCGAATCGACGGCCATACCGCCGAGGTAGGAACAACAGCAGCAATGCAGAAGCTCTCTCTGCAGCGTGCCGAACGAAGACGCGAATACCTGGTTGCGCAAGGCATTTCCCCAAACCGCCTGCAGGTACGCGGATTCGGATCCACCCGGCCGGTCACCGGGAACAACACCCCGGAAGGCCGTGCAATAAACCGGCGGGTTGAGTTTATTATTACAGATTGGTGAAAATCATTGATTATGATGTATCCATGCTATATATATACAGATAAATTATAAAAAAGGAGCATCAAAATGAAGAAAACTATAATTATAGCACTTTGCGCAGTGACAGTGATATTGGGTTCTTGCGCGACCCCAGAAAGACGAAATGCTCAACTTATGGAAGCAGTTGAGGCCGGGAATATTGATACTGTTTCCGGATTATTAACTGAAGGGACGGATCCCAATGAATATAGTGAATCTGGTCACACCCCGCTGCACGCGGCAGTAATACGTGGAAACGAAGAGATTGTAAAGATGCTACTGGATGCTGGAGCGGATATCCATGCAAAAGGCCCGCAAGACTCTACTGCGTTAGCTCTGGCGGTTTTGGCACAGCAATATGACATGGCTCAATATCTGGTTCAGAAAGGGGCTGATACCTCACCGGAAGCCCTCAATAAAATTCTGTTTATGTCTCTCAACTTCAAGCTGCCGGTTTCAGCACTTTATACTATAGAACAATTGGGAGCAGATCCTTCCCAGGATAGTATAGTACTACTGGTAGCTCTGATAAATTCACAATGGGATATGATTCCGGTATTACTGGAGCATGGTGCCGACCCTCTGATCAAAGAAGGCAAAGGACGTTCTACACTTCGATATGCTATAGAGAATCCTGAAATTGTAAAAATTCTGGTAGAATATGGAGCGGACATAAACAATATACCTGATGATGGTGTGCCACCCCTCACCTATGCCGTTACAAATGGCTCGGAGGAAGTTGTAACATTTTTACTGGAACAGGGGGCAGATCCGAATCCTGTGTACTCCGAAAAGCAGGAAAACGGAAGAACTCCTTTACCGGCAATTCTACCGCTTGCAATGAAAGACCTCCCTAACACTGAAGCTATTGCACAGCTGCTACTCTCACATGGAGCCGACCCAAACTACATCGCAGTAGACGATAATGGAACCAGGATTACTGTTCTTACGTTATCACTAAAAAATGACAAACAGCAATTTACCGAGTTTTTACTGGAAAATGGCGCAGATCCCAATCTGGCTTCCGACTTGGGTTCACCGCTTGAATTGGCGGAAGCTAGTGAAATCGATAACATGACGGAATTGCTTGAATCATATATGGAATAAAATCTGACAAAAGAGTACAAGGCTTAATACCATCCCGTCCGTTATATCAAGGCGGGATGGCTTCAATACAGACTGGTCCATTGACCGTTCCCACGGGAATAGCTATCCTTTATCTTATTACATCCGGAGTGCCCATGCCTCGAGTTTTAGTAATTGAAGACAGCCGTTCCCAGCAGGAGCTGTTAAAGAAAACCCTGTCGGCAAATAAATATGACGGGGAGATCGCATCCAGTGGTGAAGATGGACTGGCCATGCTGAAGGAGGCGTCTTTTGATGCAATTATTACCGACATCATCCTGCGGGGAAAGAGTGGTATCGAGCT
>CAZANF010000005.1:0-25115 GCA_964486425.1 uncultured Spirochaeta sp.
GAGCTGCCGCAGCAGGCAGTAGCTATGACTGCTGTTCCTTCCGATCTTGCAAATACTGAACCATTCGCCTGCTTGGCCATTCTACCAGTCTCAAAAATAAGCTCTGATTGACCAATTACTACTCTTACTTCTTTAATATCATTCATTTCATTTTCCTTACTGTCGCGCTGATGCAGCGCAAAAAACAGAAAGGCGGAGCTGTTAGACACCCCCGCCTTAAAACAGTGCGATTATTTTCGCAATCCAAGCTTTTTTATGAGCGAACGATATCTTTCGATATCATTTTTCTGCAAATAACGCAGAAGCCGGCGTCGCTGACCGACCAGTTTGAGAAGTCCACGACGGGAACTGTGGTCTTTCTTCTGAATCCTTAAATGCTCGGTGAGCTCATTGATCCGCTTGGTAAGCAGTGCTACCTGTACATCGGTGTTGCCGGTATCCTGGGCGTTCGCCCCATGATCCGAAACTATCGATGCTATCTCTTCTTTTTTAAGAGCCATGCAAAACATCTCCTTTAATATATAACCTATATCGTTTTACGTAATTGTAGCGCATAGAATGATTCTATGCTACCGTCTACAGTCCCATTGGGTAATAGACGTATATGCAAGTCCTTCTGCATAATCTTCCCTTCCTGATCGACACCTGTAGCCAGATATCTGCCGGGAGGCGGTAAGATGATGTCGGAACAGGCATAAGTATCTCGTACACATGCTGTTTCAATCTCATACTCACGGCCGGTGAGCAATGTAAAAAGCGGAATATCACCGCTGGTTATTGCTTCACGCAAGCGGCTGCTGCTCACGCGTTCACCTTTCACTCGGGTTGTAGGAAAAACAGCGATATGTGGCGAAGGCTGTATTCCGGCAAAAAAGGAGCGTATTCCTGCCGAATCCAGACCGCCGTTTCTCCCCATCCGAAAATCATCCCCGAGAGCGATATGTCGAATATCGATCCTGGCAAGGAGAAGATTCCAGAACTCTTGTCCATCCATTCTACTGAATTCTTTGCTAAAGTCAATAATAACCGTTTGCTGAACACCTGCTTCTTTAAAACATTTCAACCGCTGTCTCAGAGTTTGTACATGTCGATAATCGCCGGACTTCGTGTGCTTTTTGGGATTGAAACGAAATGTAAACACCATTGCGGTGCTGTCCGTTTTGTTTGCATATTGCGTTATCGAGTTCAGAAGTTCAGCATGGCCGATATGAACACCATCGAAAACACCAATAGTAACAGCGGCCGGCTGTTTGATATCCGATAAATGGTTCAGGAAGGTATTCCATTCAATTATCTTCATTTTGATAGCCTGTGAGAATCTTTCAGGGTAACAAAATCATATTTTACCATTCCAGTGTCGGACAAGCAGATCTGACCGGCAAGCTGATTATCCCGGGTATATACACCATAGGTTCCTGGTTCAGACGGAGACGGTACAAACCAGGAGGTATCGATATCCTTGCCCATTGAAAATGCAGTGGTGTGATTGTCTCCAAGAGTAATAACCGGATTAGAAGTAAGGATGCTATATACAGACGAGCTGTTTAGCACGGTCTCCCTGAAATCGACCATGCCGTGTTCTAAAGAGTGAGGAGACACAGCGGATTCCAATGAAAAAGGGCCGACCCGGGTACGCGTCAAGTGTGACAGATACCCGCATGTACCCAGATGTGCGGAAATATCCCGTGCCAGGGAGCGAATATATGTTCCCGAAGAACAGGTAACTTCAATAGTAATTGATTCCTGGTCGTTTGAAACATATTGAATGTCATGGATATAGACCTCACGTTCGGGCATGTCAAACTGTTGACCCTCTCGAGCCCTTTTATATGCTCGTTGGCCGTCAATATGGATTGCACTGTATGTCGGTGGTGACTGAGTAATACGTCCCTGAAAAGCCTTCAGGGTATCGGTTATATGCCTGGTTTGCAGAGCGGATTCAGGTACCGGCATCGTTTTTTCAACAGTGCCCTCCGGGTCCAGTGTATCGGTTTGTCGACCAAGCATGATCACCGCCTGATAGGTTTTAGGAAACTGAAGTACAGCGGAAGCCAGCTTGGTAAATGCCCCGATAACAACGACAAGCAGTCCGTCGGCGAATGGATCAAGGGTGCCGGTGTGACCAACCTTCCACTTCTTTGGTAGGAGTCTTTTCACTGGTCTCAGAGCCTTGAATGATGACATGCCTTTTGGCTTATGTAGCAGCAGGACTCCATGCATAGATTTATGTCCGGATATTATTTGTCGGATAGCTTTTGAATTATATCAAAGCCTTCGGCGATTGATGTATCAGCAACGAACTGCAGTCGCGGGGTTTGTCTGGTATGCAGCACCTGCCCCAGTTTGCTCTGGACAAATCCGGCGGCGCTGTTTAGGCCGGCGACGCTGCGCTGCAGCGCCGGCTCATCCAAATATCCGCTAATAAAGATCCTTGCCCGGGAAAAATCCTTTGCAATTAACACTCGGGAAACTGAAGCACATGGATTAACCCGGAGACTGTTTATCTGACGACCGACAATGAGCTTGCTGACTGTCTTCGCGATCTGGTTCTGTACGCGTTCCTGTCGATGCATACTATTCAGTTTCCGAAAGCTTCTTGGCAACTTCTTTCACGGTATAGGGTTCAAGAATGTCGCCCGGTTTCAGATCGTTAAAGTTTTCAATGCCGATACCGCACTCGAAACCGGATTCAACGGCTTTAACATCATCCTTGAAGCGTTTGAGTGAAGAAATTTTGCCATTGTGTATCTCGACATTATCACGGAAAACCCGCAGATTGCTGCCACGAGTTACGCGCCCTTCAAGAACATAACACCCGGCGATAACACCGATCTTGGGAACCTTGAATATATCCCGGACCTCTATTGAGCCGGTTGACTCTTCATGAAGATCCGGTGCAAGCAGGCCTTCCATAGCAGAGCGAATATCCTCTACTGCATCGTAGATAATATTGTATTTGCGTATTTCAACCTTTTCCTGCTCTGAAAGCAATGCAGCTCGAGGTGTCGGGCGTACATGAAAGCCGATTACGATAGCGCTTGATGCGGCAGCGAGCATGACATCCTTTTCATTAATTGCACCGGCTGATGCATGGATCGCTACCAATCGAATTGCGCGTGTGCTGAGCTTCTCGAGTGATGACTTCAATGCCTCAACCGATCCGTGCACATCACCCTTGATGACAACCTTAAGCTCCTGAATCTCACCTTCTTGAATTGAATCATAGAGATTGTCCAGAGTAACCTTTTTCACAGTTAGTGCTTCTTCAACCTTTCGAAGCTCCTGTCGTTTGCTTCCGATTTGTCGGGCAAACTTCTCCGAGTCGGTTGCCTGGAAGGGATCTCCCGCATTCGGAATTCCGGTAAAACCAAGAATCTCGACCGGCATGGAAGGGGTTGCTTCCTTCACTTTCTCGCCAAGATCATTAAACAGTGCCCGGACCTTTCCGTGAAAAACACCGGCAACAAAGCTGTCGCCGACCCTGAGGGTACCCCGCTCAATCAGTACGGTAGAGACGGTTCCCCGGCCTTGATCAACCTTTGATTCAATTACATGACCCTCGGCGTTCGTGTTATAGTTCGCACGCAGCTCGAGCACCTCAGCCTGCAGGAAAATGGTTTCAAGCAGGGATTCAATCCCAATACCCTTAAGAGCAGAAATTTCGGCATATAATGTGCTTCCGCCCCACTCTTCCGGCATCAGGTCCAGATCTGATAACTGCTGACGAACACGGTCCGGATTCGCCTCGGGAAGGTCAACCTTGTTAATGGCAACGATAATTGGCACGCCGGCGGCCTTTGCATGATCAATGGCCTCGCGGGTCTGCGGCATAACGCCGTCATTGGCTGCAACAACCAGGATTACAATATCGGTTACCTGGGCACCACGGGCGCGCATGAGCGTAAAGGCTTCATGCCCCGGGGTATCAAGGAATGTAATGCTGCCCTGCTTTGTCTGAACCTGATATGCCCCGATGTGCTGGGTAATTCCACCGAACTCTCCACCGGTTACATTTGTCGTCCTGATGGCATCAAGAAGCTTGGTTTTACCATGATCTACGTGACCCATAACCGTAATTATCGGCGGACGGTTTTTCAGGTCCTCTTCCTTGTCGGTTTCGGTTTCTATGATTGTTTCATCATACAATGAAACAATATTCACCTTGCAATTAAATTCAGCCGCCAGAATTTCTGCGGTTTCCGCATCTATCTGCTGATTGATGGTGACCATCATCCCCATACCCATCAATTTACCGATAAGGTCCGAGGCCTTGAGATTCATCTTCTTTGCCAGTTCGGAGACCGTAATTACTTCCATAATATCGATCTCTTTGGGAACAGACTGAACCTTCGGCCGTTTTGATTTCTTGTAGTTAATTACCTTTTCCTGATGTCTTTCACGACGGTAATTATCTTTTTTCTTTGATTTGTAGAATCGCTTCTGCTGCGGTTTAGCTGCAGAGTCGGCTTCCGGTCGGGTCGGTGCTCCACCAGAGGCACCCGGCCTGGGAGGACGACTGAAGCCTGGACGTCCGTCGGCGCCGCCGGGACGGGTTGCCTGAGGAGGTCGGGAATCCCGGCTTCGATTGGATGCAGCGGGCCGCCCGCCTGGGGCACCGCCGCCACGCACCTGTGGACGTGTACTGTCGCCGGAGGCTCGATTCCTGTCTGGAGATGATGTATCTCGTGTCGGTCGCTTTGGTCTGTATACCTCTACGCCGCTTCTTTTCTGGGGCTTACGTTCCTTTGCAACCGTAGGTTTCCCGTCGGCAGACCATACGGAATGTCCGCCGGCGGTTTTTCCCTCACCTTCCTTGCCCGGCTTTGACGGGCCGGCTTCGGCGGGCTTTTTCTTCTCGGCGGATTCTGCCTGGGGCTTTTCTGGTTTCTTTTCGGTCTTAGGCGATTCCTGGGCCGGGGTTGCTTTCGCAGCAGCCGGTGTGTCAGGCTTATGCCCGGGCTGCTCGGAAGATGCTTTTTCCGAGGGTTTCGCGGCTTCGGTTTTCGCTGATTCAGGCTTTTTTTCAGTCTGCCGGGCAGGTGCAGGAGTCTCGGCCTTCGGTTTCTTCGGAGGTTCTGCCTTTGTCTTTTCTGCTTCCGATTTGGCAGAGGCCGGCGCTTGAGCAGCCTCTTCCTTACCCTGGCTTGATTGAGGCTTCGGGCTTTTCCGGATTACAACAACACGCTTCTTCTTTTTAGGCTGATCGCCGGTATCCGAGGAGGCATTTGCCGCAGGCTCCTTCTTGTGCTTAATTAGTGTTGCCTTTGGTTTTTTATCATTTTCCTGGTCTGTAGACATACTACCCCTTTATACTAACTCAATCATCTCGCCGGTTTTTTCCTTCCCGGCCAATCTGCCCGACATACGAGTCGACCGTATATCATAAAAGATGAAGCAGAAGAAGCATGCTTCATAAGGCAGTTTATTGCTTTATACTATCATTCTCTTATCACTTCATCAATGCCTGCGAGAACAACACAATACAACTACTGTGAGTCTTCAGACTCTTCGTCTTCATCGATAATCTCAACAGCATCGGAAATAATTTCCTTAAGGTTTTGAATATCCGGCTCGGAAAGTCCCGGTACCTGGTCCAGTTCATCCGGCCTTGATGAGATCACGTCGATCAATTCAACGATATCTTCGATACCGGCAGCTGCAAGGGCGTCGGTTACCGTTTTGGGAACACCCGGGAGTTCAGTGATGTACTGAATTTCCTCAGCATCCTCCACTTCTCCTGCTGCTTCTTCTGCTTCCGGCTCATGCCCGACAGCCTGTTCCGTGCCTAGTTCTATATCTGATTCGGAATCCGGCTCCTCTTCATCAATATAGTCATACTCACCCTCAACAATCTCAACGTTCTCCGCTACGATGTGCTGAAGCTCGGTTACATCGGATTCGGATAATTCGTCGAAAGATCGCAGATCCTCTTCCGATAGCGCAACAAGATCTTCGATGTAAATATTGCCATGCTCTTCGAGTATGTCCACCAGTCGTGGTGAAATACCCGGCAGTTCCCGAATTTGGGTGATTTCTTCCTGTTCCTGATCATAATCGCCGAACAGGGCGGATACAGCACGCTTGGATTCAGCGCTGACATCCATTTCATCGAACTGTTCCGGCGTTTTAACATCTACATTCCAGTCAACCAGCCGGTTTGCAAGTCGGACATTAAGCCCTTGCTTGCCTATTGCCACAGACAGCTGATTCTCGGGGACGATGGCCAATGCCTGGCGCTTGCCCTCATCCAGAACCACTACTTGCTCCACCTCTGCTGGTGAAAGAGCGTTCCGAATATATTCTCTCGGATCCGGTGAGTATTTCAGGATATCAATCTTTTCTCCCTCAAGCTCCCGGACAATAGCCTGTATACGCACACCCTTTACACCTACACAAGCACCAACAGGATCAACATCGTCTCTGTGACTGTAGACCGCAATTTTTGTCCTGTAGCCCGGCTCGCGGACAATTTTCATAATCTCAACGGTCTTATCGTATACCTCGGGGACCTCAAGCTCGAATATTCGCTTCACAAATTCCGGATGTGTTCGGGATAAAACGATTTGCAGACCGTGTGTCGCCTTTGCTACCTCAAAAATAAGGGCTTTAATACGATCATTTTGCCGATATGCCTCGCGAGGGCTCTGATATCGTTTCGGCATAATCCCTTCTGTTTTACCGAGATCGACGAATATAGTCCCGTTTCGTTCACGCTGGTAGTATCCAATAATCATTTCCCCCTCTTTCTCCTTGAATTCAGAGTAGAGGGTATCTTTCTGGATATCCCGCATAGTCTGACGGGCTTTCTGTTTGGCGCTTTGAATGGCACTCCGGTCAAACTCTTGAGGATTGATCTCAATAAGCAGCTCATCACCGACCTCGCAATCCTCGTTCAGAAGCAGGGCCTCGGAAAGTGCGATTTCAGTTACCGGGTCTTCCACTTCATCAACGATTTGCTTTTGAGCGAATAGCGAAACCTCTGCTCCGTCATCCGAAAAGCGCACAACGGCGTTTTCAACAGTGTCGAAGGTACGCTTATATGCCGCATAGAGAAATTCTTCAATGGTGTGTCGCACCAGATCCTCTGATATGCCCTTATCCTGAACTATTAAGCGGATTGCGTCCGCGAGACCAGCAGCCATACTTACCTCCTATCCTGTTGGGGATCAAGCTTTGCTTTTCGAATCTCATTGCGTTTCAATGTATGAGACCCCTGTGCGTTTTCAATGAGTATAGTGTCATCGGTTGTATGCGTAAGTATGCCATAGCACCACTCCGACTCATCTTCCAGGAGAACCTTGATTCCCTTGTTGATGAATATATCATACTCCCAGTCGTTTTTGATGGTTCGCTCTATTCCCGGCGTCGAAATCTCGAGGCTTAGGTCATACCCGTGGGGATCCAGGATCTCCATGCGGGCTTGTACGATTCGATGGATCTGGGTGAGGTCATGATGACCGATCCCGTCGGGACTATATACGATTAAGACCAGATGTCCTGTGCCTTTGGAAATTGCGAATGAGAGATCGATTATTCTGACTCCCAAACCTTCAATTACCGGGGTGAGTTGCTGGAGTAATTCCGTTTCTTTTGGATTCAACTGCGATCCTTCCTTGAGCACATTATACGTGTATGTATCAGATACAAAAAAAAGAGCCGGTTGCCGACTCTTCTGTTCCAACCGATATACATGTAGAATATAACTATATCTATTTGGCGAAGGTCTGTCAATCCTGTGCCAGAGTGAAATGATGAACTCGGGAACAGCCCCCCTGCATAAGCAGTTCGGTTGCTGCATTCATGGAGGCACCAGTAGTTCGTACATCGTCAATGAGAATAATTTCTTTCGGCAGCGGATTGCCGGACAAGGAAAAAAGGTTTCGTGCGTTTAGCAGGCGCTCTCTCTCGTTCAAGGATTTCTGTATTCGGGATGATCTTCTCCTCTTCAGCAGGTAATGATGATCTACGGCACTTGATCTTGCAATTTCGATACACAACTGTTCAACCGGATCCCAGCCTCTCCTGCGGATACTTCGGGGGTGGCCGGGGATATGAGTGATCGGTGTAGTCCATACGGGAGCGGGCAGAAAATGTATGGCTAATTCAGATAGATGCCGCGTCATTCTCCGGATGCCTTTGTGTTTCCACAGCAGCAGAGCGCGGCGCAGGATTCCTGAATACGCACCGATACTCATGGAAATGCTGTCGGGATATGGTGACGTACGACACATCATGCACATTCCGGTTTCCGCCAGCAGCGGTTTGCCACAGCGGTAACAGGTATCGTCGGAGGAATTGAATAAAGCGATATTTCGCTGATGCAGCTGCGTACTGCACTCGGTGATTATTTTCCGACAGCAGTTTGAACAAAGGGTTTCCGTACTCTGTATATCCCTGCCGCACCATGCACAGCCGGCAGGAAAAATCCAGTCATGTAATATGCTGCTCATACCTGTATTTACCGAATTTTTCGAGCTGAAAATTGAAGTCGGCGGATTTTTATAACAGTGTTGCGCGAATCTCTGCTATCAGCTGGATTGCCTGCAGCGGGGTTATGTTATTGGGGTCGGTGTTCCGCAGTATATCTGCAGCTTGTGATTCGGCTGAAAACAGCGAGGTCTGGGAATTCTGCTTCTCGGGATTTCGTTTCTCCAGGATATCAATGGCAGTATGTGTATCTTCCGGTTCTATGGACTGCAGGATTTTTTCGGCTTCGGAAATAATAGTTTCAGGTACTCCGGCCAAGCGGGCGGCTTGAATTCCATAGCTGTGGTTACTGGGGCCGTTCCGGATCTCCCGCAAAAAGACTATGTCTTTTCCGTTCTCCAGTACCGCCAGGGACAGGTTTTTAAAATCAGCATGGGTTATACCGGATAGCTGGTGATAATGGGTTGCAAAGAGAGTCCGTGCCCCAATCGTCTCCAGTATGTATCGGCAGACAGCTTGAGCAATTGCCTGTCCATCGGTTGAGCTTGTCCCTCTGCCCACTTCATCCATGATTATCAGACTGCGGTCGGTGGATGTACGCAGGATGTGGGCTGTTTCACTCATTTCAACCAGGAAGGTAGATTCTCCACGGGCAAGGTTGTCTCGTGCCCCAACACGACAGAAGAGATTGTCGACAATGCCGATACAGGCCTCATCCGCCGGCACAAAGGAGCCGATTTGGGCTAATAGTACAATTAATGCAGTCTGACGCAGATAGGTTGATTTCCCGGCCATATTCG
This sequence comes from uncultured Spirochaeta sp., assembly GCA_964486425.1. Taxonomy (GTDB): domain Bacteria; phylum Spirochaetota; class Spirochaetia; order DSM-27196; family DSM-8902; genus Spirochaeta_B. Next base: position 9,228 of record CAZANF010000005.1, read on the forward strand.
GTCCGGTTATAAGTGCAAACTTTCTATCGGATAGATCGGTAGTATTCGGCACAAAATCACCAGGTGGGAGATGCTGTTCAACTACCGGATGACGTCCGCCGCTGATCTGCAAATGCAGGGAGTCGCTCAACCTCGGCTGGATATATCCATGTACCGTTGCTGCTTGCGCCAGTGATTGGGTTGCATCAAGCTGTCCCAGCAGGGTGGCGATCTCCTGAAGCTGCATAAGGTTTTTTTCAGCGGCGGAGCGGATTTGCAGATAGACCTCCTGCTCCCGATCGACAAGATTCTGTTCTGCGTCGTTTAATGCGGTAGTTATTTCATTGAGTTCGACCGTAGTAAACCGATCGCACTGGGACAGGGATTGCCGGGGAATAAAGGAGTCCGGAATCTTTGATCGATGCGATTTGGTTACCTCGATAAAACGCCCGAGTATGCGGTTATACTTGATCTTGAGACTCGGAATTCCGGTTTCCTGCTGCAGCCGATCCACATACTGCTTCAATATGACTCCACTATTATCACGGAGTTCTCGCAGCCGGTCGACTTCGCTGTCATACCCGCTGCGTATGCATCCGCCGTCGGAGGCAGAAACCGGAGGATTGTCGGCAATCGCGCCGGCTATCTGCTGCAGCAGAGTATCCGCCTCTTGCAGCGTAGCGGGATCTATGGGAAATATAGCCTTCAGTTCATCCGTGTCGTGCAGCAGTTCAGACAATTCAATGACTACTGAAAGGGTGGATGCGACAGCCTCCAGTTCCCGCGGATTACAGCGCCCCATTCCGATCTTTGCGTTCAATCGTTCAAGGTCCCTTGCTCTGGAAATGAGATCCCGGATCTTGCTCAGGCAGGTCTGGTGGTGATACAGCAGTGCTACCCGATCCTGTCGAGTCTGTATTGCCGGCAGATTCCTCAGCGGCTGCATGAGCCAACGGCTCAAGGTGCGTGCTCCCATGGCGGTTTCGGTGAAGTTGAGGGTTCTAAAGACGGTATATTCGGTACCTCCATCCTGCAGGTTTTCAATCAGTTCGAGATTTCGCTGTGTCGCCTCATCAAGCGGAACAAATTCGCTGTCCTTAACCTTCGTGATCGAGTTTATATGGGATAACCGTGTGCCGGCATTTTCAAGAACGTACTCCAGAATAGCTCCTGCAGGAGCCAGTACGTGATCGGTATCCGCTATGCCGAATCCACGCAGATTCACCGTGTTGAAGTATCGGGTGAGACGACGATAGCTTTCTTCGATTGAAAACAGCCAATCCGGGTAGCGATTGATTACTACCTCTTTGATGGCGTGGAATACATCGCCTATATCAGAGTTCAGCAGGCTTTCCTGGACAATCAGTTCCCGTGGAGAAAGCCGGGATAGTTCCTGACGTAGTCCGGGGCGAGCATGCTTCCACGGGTAACTGTGCAGCTCGAAGCGCCCGGTAGATATATCTATCCACGCCATACAGAGACTGGAATCCTGTTTGCAGACAGCGACCAGGTAATTATCCCGGTACGAGTCCAGAAAATCCTGTTCGACTATGGTACCAGGTGATATTACCTGGGTAACCTCTCGGGTCGCAATTTTTTTTCCTGACGAGGGGAGCTCTGTCTGTTCACAGACAGCTATCTTTTTGCCTGCATGAAGGAGTCGTCGTATATAGGTATTTGCAGCGTGATATGGCACTCCGCACATCGGAATGCCGTGTCGCTGAGTAAGGGTCAGGCCGAGTACCGCAGACGCCTCTTTTGCATCCTGGAAGAACATTTCATAGAAATCGCCCAGCCGGAAAAAAAGGATGGCATCCTGCTGACGCTCTTTTATACGCCGATACTGCTGCATCATTGGGGTATCAGCGGACAAGATTACCTCCGGGATTGTCTGAGTCGATCAATAACCTTGTCGGTAATGTCAACCTCAGTGGACCACCATTGAAGGTTTGGGTCGGAGGCATTCAGCACCACCGTGTATCCTTCAGACTCGGAGACGAAGCGAACCGCTTGCTGAATCTCGTTCAGAAAGGCGTCCGAGCTCATTATGTCGCGCTGCTGTCTCTCGAGCTGCGCCGAGCGGACGCGTCGGAGTTCTTCTATAAACTGCCTTTTTTCGTGGATCTGGTTATCCAGGCTCAATACAAGCCGGTCGTTATCCATTTCTCGAGCGTCAATTCGCTCGTCGCGGAGCTCTGCCAGTTCCTGTTCATGCCGCTGGATTTCTGCCCGTGCTTCCTCGGCTGCACGCTCGAGGTTTCGGACTGCCTGCGAGTCACGGAGGAATGAATTGTATACGCGGTTTACATCCAATACCGCTACGGTTGTCAGTTGTTCAGCCAGTGCGGGAAATACGGCTGCCGTGAAGATCACGACAGCACACAGACTTCTACGTAATTGCATGTGCTACCTTCCTTAGAAAAAGCTTGTGCTGAATGAGAGCACAAAGCGCAGGCCTTTGTCGCTTTCGTTGTCGGGGTTGAACAGCTCCCCTCGCTGCCAAGCAATACTACCGTCCTCGTCTATTTTGAACAAGCGGGCAAGATACAGACTTATCGGCAGCTGGGGTATAGAGAAGCGAATACCCGCACCGATACCGTACAGACCATCCTGGAAGGAGGTGCTTGTTATATCCCCAAGCTCATCATACGGGTAGGTGGCATCAAAGAAGGTATCGAACCAGAGCAGCTGCTCGGCAATCGGCATGCGCAGTTCAAAGGTGTTCTCCCAAATACCATGGAGTCCTGCATCACTCGGCCAGCCCCGGGCGTTGGTAATGCCGTTTATGGACAACAAGCGGGTCGGGTCCGCAATGACGTCCGCGCCGTCCCGGCCTGGTATCCAGAATTGCGGCAGAATCGTTGACAGGCTGGAACGCCCCTTTGCGACGACCTTCCAGTTCCAGGATTCGGCCACCGGCAGGTCAAACAGGGTATAGTATCCCTCCGCGGTTGTCTCGGAGCGGATAAAATGCTGGCTGCCGAACAGGAATCCCCCGGTAAATTCGAAGCTTTGGCCCAAGTAGTATCCGGTTGTCGGGCTGATCAGTATATCCCGGTCGTCAAGATTTGCACCGATGCGCCAGCGGTTAATGAACTCCGGCACGCCATTGCGAAATGCGGAATCACCTTCATCCCGGAAGGGTTCGAAATATTCTGTTTCATCATACGTGGCGATATTCAAGCTGGTACTCAGGTTTGTCGAGAGGTTCAGCCGACCGGCCGGGGTCAGGAAGCGGTATCCGGTGTTGCCTCCCAGGGTGAAGTCCCAGTTCTGGTACTCCATGAGGTACTCGTCGGGAATCGCCGAACTTCCGTAATATTCGTAAGATGATTCAAAATCTATAGTATTGCCATCTTCATCTTTTGTGTCATCTGAAGGTATCCCGGGGAACACATCTCCAGCCTTGTACTCAACCCCGTCATAGGTTGTGTCCTCGGTAAAGACATAGCTGTCCTGTGCACCGTACGGAGTGTCCTGACCGGGGTATGACTGCAGCACATTGCGCTCCACGGAACGGCGCAGCATAATATTAGCCCCGGCCGACCATCGCTGCCCCAGCAGCCACGGTTCGTTAAAGTTTAATGAAAGACTCTGTTCGGCCGGAGATGCAACAAGCTCTGCGCCTACGGTTTGACCCAGGCCGCGGAAATTGCTGTCCTGCCAGGCTACCCTGCCGGATACGGGGAAGTCTGCGCTGGCACCGATATCAATTCCCAAACGTATGTCGGCGGTTTGCCCTTCCTCTACATCGATTATGAGGTCCATAAGACCCTCGGTACTCCCTTGCGGGGTATCCGGTACCACTGCAGAAAAGTAGCCGGTATTCATCAGGTTCTGCAGACCTTCACGAATCTTGCCTGCACTGAAAATATCTCCGACCTCGAAGGGCAGTTCGCGAGTTATAACGTGGTCCCTGGTCTTGGTATTGCCGCGTACGATAATATTTTCAATATGAGCCCTGTTAAACTCCCGAATGGTCACCGTATAGGAAACCTGCTGGTTTTCAACATCACGTGATTGTTCCAGCTGTATCTCGTTAAAAATGTATCCGCTGCTGTAATACAGATCTGAAATTCGCTGGTAGTCCTGCTGAACACGATTGAGATTGACGGTAGTTCCTTCTCTGTGACGCACCAGGGCTTGCAGCTCTTCATCTGAAAAGACCTGATTCCCTTCGAAGCTGATTCCTTCAAAGGTGTACTGCTCGCCTTCCGATAAATAAATGGTTACTATGACATGGGTTTTGTCTTCACCCTCTTCATCCACCTCGGTTTGCACCTCTTCGATCTCTGCATCGATATAACCGCGTTGTGTGTAGTAGGAAATAATTCGATTGCGATCCTGTTCGAGTTCTGCTTCCTGATATACACCGGAGTTAAACAGGGACTGCTGTTTGCTCTCCATTGCTCCGCGCAGTGCTCCGTCTGAAGCAAACGAGTTTCCAACAAACTGAATCTGCCGGATTGTTCTTTGATTACCTTCCTGAATGGAAAAGACAACCCTTTGTTCACCTTCTGTATCGGTATCTTCAATACGGCTGGTTACTTCAGCCTGGGTATAGCCATTCTCCCGATATAGTCTCCGTATTTCTACTTCATCGGCTCGAACTCGTGATCTTGAAACAATATCCCCCTGGCCGGCAACAATTGCATCATTCAGCTCCCCTGTACGTATCTGGCGGTTCCCTTCAAAGACAACCTCCGAAACGACAGGACGCTCTTCAACCGTAAATTCGATAACAACCTCATTGCCGTCGGGATCGGCACGCTGGGCATTGGCAATGATCTGGGTGAAAAAATCCAGCGCATACAGGCGCTGCTGAAGCTCCAGAAATCTTGAATCGGAAAAGGGTTCGCCGATATAATCTTCGGTTATTCCAGAAAGATCATTTCTGTCCACATTCCTCAAACCGGAAAAGGTAATATCGGCTATCGGTTTGTTCTGGTACCATTCTGTGTTGTCATCCTCTTGTGCACTTAATGCGAGTGGAAGGCAGAGTAGAAACAGTAGGGCAAAGCGTCTGTGCATGCAAAACTCCTTTTTAATATGAAAAACTCCAAGTAAATGAAAACTGGTTATCCGGAATGAAAAGCTGGTCCCAGTTATCCGGGGAAATGCTCCATTCCAGATTAAAATACGGTGTATCAAAATCGAGACTTATCTCTGAATCAATTTCCAGTCCCGTAAGGTTACGCGGTTCGCCGGAAAAAGGATCTTGAGCACGCAATTGTATAAGAACTTCTCCGAAAATATCATTACCGATATAGCGTCCCAGGAAAATTGATGTGTTATTCAGGTACTGTCCAAGAGAAGGCGATGGTGTGTCAAGGGGTGCACCTATATTCTGTATAATGGGGGTCCGGATAGAAAACATATCCAGCTGCAGTGCCTCACGCATACGCGACTCGACAGTACGTGATACGGCTAACTGTCCTACTGTATCCAGAAAATTCAGTGTGAATGCCCCAGGCCCGCTCGCATCCTCCATGCCGGTACCGCGCTGGCCAACAACATTCTGCCCTAAAAGCGCAAGAATTTCTATATCAGGTCTGGATGGGATAGAGGAAAACCTGGGGGCAAACTGCGAAAGAGGATTCTGGTCTGCAGTCAGGATTATCGTAATCGGGCCGTCCTCTGCAACTTCGCGAATCTCTGCACGCAGGGATATACGCGGATCAAAGTCCTCCAGTGATTCATCAAAGATAATGGATCCCTCACGGAGATAAAAGCTTCTTTGGAAATAAAAGATTTCCCCGCCTTGAATTGCAACGCTGCCGGTGAGCGATAAAAACGGATCCTGTGTTGAACTCTGCAATCGGATACTTTCGCCTGTTTTGGCGAATGTACGCAGTATGGGAACCTGCTGGTTCGGCCAGAAGAACTCTACCCCGCGTCCGGTATGGAAAGTAAGGTCGGTTACGAAATCAAACGACATGTCCCCTTCATCATATGTGACACTATCCATCGGGAGGATTACAATTGTGGTATTCCGTCCGGTAATGTCGCCGGTTACTGCAAACTCATTCTGATTGCCGGACAGCACGATATCAAGTGCACCTATGCCGGCTACAGATATAGCTCCGAAGTCATAATCAACAGGAAACCAGTGATCCGGAAGGGTTGTAATCTCGATGCGATATTCATCGGGCACAAACCGGGAGAGCTGCATGCCGCCGGATACTGAGGCAATCGTACTGCCTGCATGCACTTGTGTGGGAGGAAGACGAATCCCGCGTTCTTCAAACACCAGGCTGGAACGCGGTATGTGCAGCTCGGAGGGGCTGAATGCGATATCACCACGCACATCGGTCAGATTAAGAGTTCCATAAAAATCCGGATCACGAGCAGATCCGGTAAGGCGGAGACTTCCCTGGACTATACCGCGATGAATAGAAAATTCTGGAAACGTAAGATAGGATGATACCTGTGAGGCATCGAAGTACAGATTTGGAATATCCAGGCTGATAGTGTCACCCTGGATATTTCCGAATCCCTGGGCCTGGACGGGAAAGGGATCGTACACATCAAACTCAAAATCCCCTCCCTGCTCGGCGATGAAAAAGAACCCGCGTCCGTCTATTCCGCCTTCTATCTGAAGCGAGTTTCCTGTACCCTGCCCGGAGAAGCTGTATGCAGACAGCAGGGTATCTTCCTCGTTGTATACGGAGAATGTCGAGTTGAACATCATATCCCGGTGCAGAAATCCTGTATCGGCGGTCCAATCGTTTCCAAACGTTCCATCGATATGAGTCGTAATGCTGATATGACTTTGTGCCCAGTCGGTAATCTGCATCTCTCCATCGACAGTCAGTCTTTTTTCCGTAAAGCCTATGTGCACTGCCATGGGATCAAAGAAGACCCCCTGGTACTCCCCTGAAATGGCGGTGAGCAACATTTCGTCTGATCCGATTGAGAAATCCGAGTTGAACACAATAGGTGAAGTAGTGAATCGTGCATCCTGAAGACTCAGGGACCCGGTAGCCTCAGGTGCATCTAATGTGCCGTGCAGCTCACCTTGAGCGCGCAGGGTTCCCTGTAAATCCGGATGAATATATTCGGGCAGCGGAAAACCGGTAACAGCAAAGTCTCCAGTTATGTTTTCGTTTGCCAGCTGTGCATCAATCCGGTATTCCTCGGTTTCTGCGGCACTGGATATGCTTGCAGCTAATTCCCCGGATAATCCGGATAATGACATCTCGCTGCCTGTGGAATAGCCTGCGGACAGAGAACCCATATAGGTCGTGTCTTGTGTCTCTATAAGTATTTCCGAGCTGTCGATAGATGTCGGAGTTACTTCCACAGGGAATGAAATACGCCGGATCGGACCAAGATGAGCATTGTCGACCGAGAGCCGGCGAAAACGCAGATGAAAATCCTCAAGGGAGCTGAATCTTCCCAGGGCCGACATATCTACATAAACGGTGCTGTGTGACATCGGCAACGGGAACTGTGCGGCAGCTGCCTGAAAAATGACCTCTGATGGAGAGCCGACAGCAGTCAGTCTAAGGCCATGTGAGCCCGTAATAAAGAGCTCACCGCCGGAAGATACAGTGCCTTCAATTGCGTATGATTGGTCGCGTATGGCGAGCTCGGTAGAGATGTTGGTATCACCCGAGGATTGCTGCAGGATTTCGAGGCTGCCGGCGACAGGAATCCTCACTATTGATCCGGCGATATTCTGTACTATGATAGAGTCTTCACGGCTTTGAAGTTGAAACTCCAGTGTATCTCCGTAGGTGCGATAGTCGGTAAAGCGGACATACGGGGCCTGTATCCGGACTGCGCTGTCCTCGACAAAGATAATTCCGCTGCTGGAAAGGTCTGATCCTTCAGCATATGTATGGATGTCCTGTACCAGCTTCTGCTGAAGAAATTGCTCAACAGCAGCGGAGATCAAGCTGCCGGGCATCTTGAAGAAGGTATATCTGATCGCTATCTGGGAAAAATCCTGATCCTGAGGGAGAACAGCCTGAAAAGCCAGACGACGGGTGCGTTGTGAATTGAATATCATTTGTCCGCGAATCCCGACCCCCCATGACACGTTCGGTGATATCTCTATATTCAAACCATGTATTTTTCCGACCGATGTCTGCGGATCATCTGCATCAAGCTGAATTACCCCTTGTTCAGTTGATATCCGAAAATCAGCCTGCTGAAGATGAAGATTATTATATGAGATGTCTTGAATCTGCAGATTTCCGGAGGCCTCAATTATGGGATCAAATGAAAGATTCCCGGAATACATAATGTCACCGTTCAAGGTACGTACATGTGCGTTCCGGATTTGAACTGAACGCTGATCGCCAATTGCGGCTATATCAGTCTGTATTGCACCATAGTCCCATAGATCGGGAAAAACAGCATTCATGTCTATGTTGTACTGCAGCGAGGCAGTTTCGATGCTGTACCGGAGAGAAGCAGTGCCGTTGAAGCTTCCATCTGTGGCACTGTTCAGCCAGGCCCAGTCATTTCGGAAAAAACCCAGGGAGCCGATTCGATATCCCTCCGTTTCTATTTGTAATTGAAGTGAAGATGCTGCAAACGAGTAATCAAACTGCACCTCGATTGGATCGCGTGCAGATCTGCGTCGCAGGGCTATTCCTTCTTCTCCGACCTGGATTCCAAATTCCTGATCTGTAATAATAAACCGATCTGTTTCAAGCAGATCCACTTTTACCAGGGAATCTATACCGGATAGCTGATCTGCAATCCGGCCTTCAATCGAGACTCTTCCGTATAACCGTCCGAAATCCGGTAAACGGGAGGATGCACCGTTAAATTCTGCATGCATCGCCATCTGGGGATTGGATTGCAGATTTCGGATTGTTGCGCGGGGGACGGAAATGTCCCCACTGAATGCCTCATGATTCATGGTTACTCTAACGCGACGAAATGATAGTACTGCGGTATCAGGGAAAAGGACCTGCAAGGAACCATTGTCCTTGTTGTCTTCGCTATCTTCACTATCCAGAAAGCCCTGAAAAAAAGGCAGCAAGCCGGATGGATCATCTGCCTGGATCATCAAGTCTGCATCGAGAATCTGTACATCGGTTATCTGAATTTCACCTCGAAGCAGTTGCCACAGACTGTAATTCACCTGTAATGTGCCGATCCTGGCAAACGATGACAGACGCTCCTCATCGGAGTATATACGGAGATCGGTGATCGAGATACCACGGATAATGTTTGGCTGTATCGCGCCATATGAAAACGGTCTATCTATAGATTCTTCAATGAGTTGTATAGTAGCGACCTGCAGATTTTCCACATGTTTCATAAAGGCTGCATGCAGCCTGGGTAACGCAATCGCACCTGATCCTGCCAGCAGTAAAACAATCACTGTAAAAAGTATACGGATATACAGAGATGGTTTTCCTGTGCGCAGAACCTTGCGTTGTTGCATCATAGACGTACGCACTGTATCATACTGTGCTCAACGACAAAAGGTGAAAAAAATGGATTCAGAAAAATCAAAAAATGCTGCACAGATTATCCCCCGTTTCATTGTATTTGAAGGCATTGATGGTTCCGGTACCACAACGCAAACCGACATGCTTGTCCGGGCTCTGCAGCAGACGGAGCGGCAGGTCCATGCTACATTTGAACCAACAGACAGCAGTATCGGCATACTGATCCGAAATATTCTTAACGGTTCTGAAACAGTTTGCTCCTCAACCATGGCTCGATTGTTTGCCGCCGACCGCTGTGAGCATGTTTTTGCACCCGAGGTTGGGCTGATAGACAGGTATCGCCGCGGTGAATGGATTGTCAGCGACCGCTATGTATTTTCCAGCCTTGCCTATCAAGGTCCTTTGGTAGGCTTTGATACGGTCCTGCAGTTAAACAAGGGCTTTCCGCTTCCTCAGTGGGTGTTCCATCTCTCCCTGTCGGGAACGAGTGCCATGAACCGGATTTCTCATCGAAAATCCTTCGATATCTATGAGAACACCGAATTCCAGGATAAGGTTTCAGCCGCATATCAACATGCATATAATTTATTTGATTATCCTGATACGGAATGGGTTGAGCTGGATGCGACCGAAAGCCCGGCGGAAATCCATGAACGGGTATGTACTCTGCTGGGAATTTCGCCGATACAGAGTATGTGAAGAGTTTGAAATGGATCCGGATAATCAGTATCGGCACATTGTGCGTGTTCTGGATGGGCAGTCTCTACCCCGTTCGGGTTGCCGGCTATCGGGTTGTGTATAAGGAGCAGCTTTACCGGTTGTACCATCAGCATCTATACCAATATCCTGAACGAATTGCCGAGAATATCCACTGGCTGGAACAGGCATTGCGTGCCGATTTTGTAAATCCCCTGAATGCCATGGCGGTTATTCAGAACGAGACAGAATGGGAACGCTACCGCCATCTGTTTACCCTGCATCTTAACCTGAAACTAATTGAACAGTACCTGGCATGGGGCAATCGCTTTAACAAAAGAGAAGCCTATTTCTTTAATGCCCCATTCAGTCGGCAAAATCTGGAAAGTCTGGAAAAAGCGGAGACCCTGTTTCGCTATGCGCTGGTATACTGGGAAGAAGCACTGAAAGAAACCGAGCGTATAGATGAACTTCCTCGATGGATCCATCTTGAAGAGATACAGAGATGGGAGGATGATTATTACAGAATCGTCAGCGGAGAACTGGATTACGGGGCGATTATCGGTCGCCATCTTGACCGGTTGGAGCGGGTCCGTGCTGATTTTGAAGCAATGGACGATTCCACGTATTAATAAGCATAGCATCTCCGTAGGAAAAAAAACGGTACTTCTTTGCGATCGCCTCCTGGTATGCATGGAATATATGTTCCTTTCCGGCCAAAGCCGAAACCAGCATGAGCAGGGTGGATTCCGGGGTATGAAAATTGGTGAGAAGCATATCAAGGCTGTTGAACCTGTATCCCGGATAGATAAATATCTCCGTACTCTGCGGACCGGTCTGCAGTCTCCCGTCATTCCATGAGCTTTCAAGTGCACGTACACTTGTTGTCCCGACGGCAAGCACGGGGCGTCCTTCCGCCCGTGCACGCTCTACAGCTGCCGCGGTTTCCGGACTAATGGTGTATTCCTCACGATGCATTTGATGATCGGTAATATGCTCGCTGCGCACCGGCAGGAAGGTGCCGAGTCCGACATGCAGGGTTATGGCATGAATATGTATACCTTTATCGACTAGTTCAGAAAGAATCTCCGGGGTAAAATGCAGTCCGGCTGTGGGTGCGGCTACCGAACCGGTAGTTTCGGCATATACGGTCTGGTACCGATCAAGATCTACTTCCTGATGCATGCGCTTGATGTATGGAGGCAGCGGGACTCGTCCGTGCACTTCCAGGTAGGTATCGTCAATGGCAGGATGAGCTTCTGCAGTCCAGGTTCCCTCGGTTGTTTTCCCGGTAATGGTCAGCTTCAGATTGTCCGGCAGATAGAGAATCTCCCCTTCCTTGCGGCGCTTCGATTTGCTGGTCATTATTTCCCATTCAGTCGCTGATCTGCCCGACCGGCGCAAAAGCAGCACCTCGACACTTCCACCGTGAGCAGTTTCTGCATTGAGGCGGGCTCGCCGAACCTTGCTGTTGTTTACAATCATGACCGTACCGGCAGGCAGCAAATCTGCTATGTCGCGGATATGCATATGAGCGAGCTGCGGCGGATGTGCTGCCGGGGTGTCGAGCACCAGCATACGGCTGGTTCCCCTCTCATGGGTGGGAACCTGTGCTATCAGTTCTTCGGGCAGATTAAAAAAGAAGTCTTTGGTCAGCATCCGGGGGTAACTCCATCTGTAAGTGTTCATATGCCAGCGGTGTGGCCATACGACCTCGTGGCGAGCGTTGAATAAATCCGCGCTGTATAAGGTATGGCTCGTAGAAATCCTCCAGGGTATCTACCGACTCTCCAATCGATATCGCCAGGGTCTCCGCGCCGACCGGCCCGCCGTTATAATGGGATATAATTGTCTTTAAAATCTCCCTGTCGTGGCGCTCCAGACCATGTGAGTCGATCTCAAGACGCTTCATCCCGTGCCGGACCGAATCAATGTTGATGCGGCCGTCCCCAAGGACCTGGGCAAAATCCCGCATTCTGCGCAGGATACGGTTGGCCACCCGAGGCGTGCCGCGTGAGCATTGTGCGAGCAAAGGAAGGGCATCCTCGGATACCGGGATATCCATAAGGTCCGCCGAGCGCCGCAGAATGCGAATAATATCCTGATCATTGTAGAGATTAAGGCGAACGGAAATACCGAACCTGCTGTGCATGGGGGCAGATACCGAACCTGCTTTTGTGGTTGCGCCGACAAGGGTGAATCGGGAAATCGGAATTCTGACTGAACGCGCTGAAGGGCCCTGCCCGATTACCCAGTCAAGTTCGAAGTCTTCCATAGCGGTATAGAGCATTTCTTCCAGCACCGGACGCAGCCTGTGGATTTCATCGATGAAAAACACGCTTCCCGGCGGAAGTGTAGTCAGGATTCCGGCGAGATCCTTCGGCTTTTCCAGTGCAGGAGCGCTGGTGACACGGAAATCCGCAGCCATTTCATGAGCCATGATTCCGGCTAATGTAGTTTTGCCTAATCCGGGAGGACCATTCAAAAACACATGATCCAGGGCCTCTTCACGGCTGCGGGCAGCCCGGATAAACACAGCCAGGTTGGAAGTGACCGTCTCCTGCCCCAAAAAATCCTGCAGGGTAATCGGTCGCAGGCGTGTCTCCTGTTCATCAGATAGAGAATATTCAGGATGCAGTTCTGAATCCATGGTTACCTCTTCTGCTCCTGTGATGTGAGCTCAAGTAATGCTGCACGAAATATATCCTGCTCCTGTGCCCGGGGAGTAATTTTTGGATCCAGGATTTCCTGCGAGCAGCTCTGCACAACCTTTCTTACATTGCTCTTGTCAAATCCCATGCTGACCAGTGATTCGATTATTTCGGAGAAAATATCCTGGCTACTCATTTCGGTTGAATCGGTTACCAGTTCACCCTGGAGCGACAGTATCATCTTCTGTGCCGTTTTTTTTCCGATACCCGGTATCTTGCCCAGGGAATCAATATCGGCGCCCTCTATCAAGCGTGAAAGCTCACCGGGCTCGGCAAATGAAAGGATTTTCACCGCCTGCCTGGCTCCGATACCCGACACCTTGAGCAAGGCACGGAACAGCTCACGCTCTGTTTTGTCGGCGAAGCCATAGATTTTCAGGTCATCCTCACGCACCACCAGATGGGTGTAGACCTGTATCTCGCTGCTGCTGTTGTGCGACAGGGAACGAATGGTACGGCTGCTGGACAGGATCTCCCACACGACCGGTCCGGTGCGCAGGAAGAATCCGTATGAGGTAGAACCCTGCAGTGTGCCGTTGAGGATTTCAATCATAAGGATCCCTGTGCAGGAATACGGCTGAAAAAACCGGTGGTGTTGGCGTGACAGATTGCCGCGGCCAAAGCATCGGCAGCGTGATCCGGGCGAGGAATTTCTGTGAGTCCGAGCACCATCTTTACCATCTGCTGTACCTGCTGTTTTTCCGCACGACCATACCCTACCATAGCCTGTTTAATCGCCTGCGGGGTGTATTCAGCAGCCGCTACAGAGTGCTGTTGCATTGCCAGAAGTATAACCCCCCTTGCCTGGGCAACAGGCAGCGCGCTGGTACTGTTGCGCGCAAAGTAGAGACATTCAATACCTGCTCCATCCGGATTATAGGTATGAATAACCTCTACAATTGCATCATATATCGCAGCAAGCCGGTCGCCCGGCGACAGATCGGCTGCAGTACGAATGCTGGCATGATATATATGTGTATATTTGGAGTTATTAATCTCGATTATCCCGACACCAGTGTCGGCCAACCCGGGATCAATACCCAGAATACGTTTCATACTGCCATTCTATTCGTCAAAATCGAAATCATCCGGGATATCCAGATTGGATGATATACTCTGAACGTCCTCATGGTCATCCAGGGTATCAAGCATTTTAAGCACCTTGCGGGTTTTATCGGCATCCAGGGTGACCTTGGTATCTGCAACCAGGGCTATTTCGGCATTTTCATGCTTGAAACCGGCTGATTCCATTGTTTCCAGTACCGAATCAAAATCCTCGGGGGCAGTTTCGACCTCTATGGTATCTCCATCGACAGCTACATCAACAGCACCAGCTTCAAGGGCGGGTTCAAGTATCTGATCCTCCGAGTAGTTCCCGGTACTGTAAGATAACAGTCCCTTCTTGGTGAACATATAGGATACACAGCCGTTTTCTCCCAGATTTCCGCCGGCTTTGCTGAAGATGCTGCGAACATCTGCGGCAGTACGGTTCCTGTTGTCGGTAAGGCATTCGACCAGGATAGCTACCCCTCCCGGACCATACCCCTCGTATATCAGTTCTGTATAGTCTACACCTTCAAGATCACCAGTACCCTTTTTGATTGCCCTTTCAACATTATCTTTCGGCATATTCTCAACACGGGCTTTATTGATAGCGGTGCGCAATCGGGGATTTGCATCAGGATCGCCGCCTCCCAGGCGGGCTGCAACGGTAATTTCTTTTATCAGTTTGGAAAAAATCTTTCCACGTTTTGCGTCCTGGGCACCTTTTTTGTGACGTATGGTTGCCCATTTACTATGGCCGGACATGCGGACTCCTTGCTGTTTGAGGGTGCAAGAAGGCTATCACAGCCGGTTTCATGGTGTCAATTACTACGGCCGGCCGATGCGCTTCCACGGCCAGACTCGAAAAACGGCAGAACCCCGCACCGAACTCCGGGAAACAGGGCCGTAATGCCGTGAATCAAGAAAGCCCTCCGTACTGTGTGCAGCAATGGCTATATGTCCTTCCGGGATTCTGTTGAGATGTTTCTGACCGGTCAATGGAAAACCGTTCGGCGGAAAATTTTCAGGCTGACCGGGAAAATCGCTGAAGGCTACAGAAGCTCCCTCAACAGCAATAACCTCCCGAAGAACCGGCATGTGCAGATACCGTGGTGGTGTTTCCACATCGAAGAACCGTGATGCTGCCTGGTAACCTGCAGCTTGCAGCCGACTGGCAAGGGTATGCGGGCGTGTGTACGGGGGATACACAAGGCCGATATCCTTTTCCATAGGATTGCGGTTCAATAAAGAAACAATCAGTATATCCCCTGTTTCCAGCCGCGGGGCAAGGGCATCATCAGGCACCACGTAGGTTCGGAAGAAGCATCCATGAGTTAGAATAAAACCTGCTGCAGCCAGGAGAAGAGGACGAAGAATATGCGGGAGCAGCCTTCTGATTCTTCCTTCCCGGTAATGCCGATAGCGACGCTGTGCGCGCATGCTACTCTATTCCTCCCCATCTTCCGGGAGGCCAGTAAATAAACATTGCTCTGCCCAGAACATCGTTCTGGTATATAAAACCGAAATTACGTCCATCGTGTGAGTTGTCGCGGTTGTCTCCCAGGGGTAATACCGCATGTTCCGGCAGATACCAGCCAAGTTCAGCCCGCTTCCTCTGCGACATATAGCGTGCGTCGGCAGGATTGATTGCAGAGCGCTCTTCCAGGCGCAGCTGATCGCGGGTGTTTATGTCCGGCGGGTACTGTTGTGCAAAATCTGCAGCAAATTGTCTTTCTGTATTGGTTATCCGTATGCCTGCCTCGGAGCGCGAGATGATCGCGGCAAACCGGTCCATCTCTTCATAAGCTGCTTCCGGAACGAGTCGCTGAACAGGGCTGGCTTCTTCGCTGCCGAAAATCAATTCCCCGTCCAGCTGCCATCGTTCAGCACCGGAAGGGCGAATATAGATGTTGCCTTCAACAGATCGAATGCGATCTTTCCCCTGGCCGATGGCCCGATTTATAAGCAGGCTGGCACGTGCTTGCCCGTCTGCATCCCGGTCAATATCTATGATCGACAGGGTCAGTCTGCGCAGCAGACGATGG